>CAZFNB010000395.1:0-3587 GCA_964520235.1 uncultured Bifidobacterium sp.
CCAGTCGTCCTTGTGATCGAGCACCAACAGTTCGGCGCCATCGTGTGTGGTGAACGAGGCGGTGGACTCGTCCAGCGGGCTGGTTCTCACTGTCGCGTCGCCAACCGTCACCACGGCGATCCGTCCCGGAGCATTCTGCGGTAACACAATCGCGAGGATGATGAGAAGCATTGCTGTTCCCGCAGCACACAACCAAATCCAGTTTTTCAATACGTCGCGAAGAGACGGTTTTATTTGCCGCAAGGCCAGCAATCCGAACATCAGCCAGAAACCTGTCGAACAAAGCAGCGTCCACTCGTTCAGATTTAACGATCCAATCCAGCGTTGCCACGCACGAGGTTTGATCGTCGGGCCTTGCACCTGATTGCGGGCAAAACGCAGATTGGCCTGCAAATCGGGATCGCGCGGCGAAAGCTTTTCGGCTTCGCGATAGGCGGTGATGGCGTGTCCGATTTGACCGGCCTTGAAGCGTGCATTGCCGAGATTGAAATAAAGCACCGGCGAGATGCTCCCGTTGGCGATGATCTGTTCGTATGCTGCCGCTGCTTCCGGGAATTTGTTTTGCGCGTAAAACTTGTTCGCCTCATCAAAGGCGGTCACGGCTTTTTCATCGGCTGCACTCCGCAGCGCGGCGCAGATGATCGCTAGGAAAATAGTTCGCAGCAGGCAGTGTTTCACAACCGCACCTCATCAAGTTGTCTGAGAGCTGTTTCGAGACGTGGAATCAGCGCTGTCAGTTCCTGGGAACTTCTCACCGGGGCATAGCGGGCGAGGTTGCACGCCTGGAAAAGTCCGCTCAATTCATCGAGCGTGGTGTCAGGCACTCCCCTTGGACGAAGTTTGTCATCCACCACGGATTCAGTGATGGCGGAGGCGGGACAGTCCAGTCGTTCACCGAGTTTTTCCTGCAACACCCGCACGAGTTCGCCGAAAAATTCTTCCGAGTTGTTCTGTTCAGCATGGTATCGCAAGCGTTTCAGTCCAGCGGCGATCGTTTGCTCTGCCTGGAGACGTCGTCGCAGACGCGGATTGTTGGCGATGGTGTCGCTTCGCTTCCGCCAGATGAACGCGCCCAGGAACATGAGCAGAGGTGCGGACTGAGCAGCAAGGAACGCGGGCTGAAAAATGAGCGGTTTCGCGGATTTGGAGACATTGCCGAGCCGTTGTTTGATCGGAACGATGTCGCGCTGTTGAGGCGTTTCAGCGGATGCGTCGGATTTAGATCCGGCGGCCACGGAGGGTGCGGAAACTGTTCCACCCGGGCGAACGATGAGTTTGGTTTCGGGGTGACGCAACGTCCGATACGTCTTGGTTTCTGGATCAAAGAACGAAAATGACACTGCGGGCAGTTGCTGTATCTCGGTGCTTTCAGGCGAGACAACCTGCTCGAACAGCTTGCTTCCTTGCAGGCCGAACTGATCTGTGGTTTCGGCGGGTTTCGAGGTTGCGGGATACACTTTGAAGTTCTCCCAGTCTCCGCGCGCCGGCAGGGTCACGGCGTCCAGCGTGCCGTGACCGGAAATCTGGATGCGCAACGTGATCGGGTCTCCTGTGGCGACATTTGTCGGGCCGATGTTTGCACTCATCGTGTAACTGCCCACCGCGCCGGTGAAGTCTGCCGGGACATTTTCCGAGGGCAACGGCAAGGCGGCCAGTGTCCGTGGTTCCGTGGTCAATGTCGCGGTCGCGCGCTGGGAATAATTTCCGAACCAATCCCGCTGTCCACCCAGCAGCAGCACGCTGCCGTTGAGAGGACCGATTTTGATGGGGCCGCTTTTCACCGGCGCAAGCGAGAAGGAAAGGGGAATGACCGTGAAAGATTCGTTGCCAACCCGCCGCTGAAATTGCCGGCCTTGGATGAGCTTGCTCGAATTGTAACCGTCACCGCTGATCGGGGGTATGTTCAGGTCGGCGATGTTGCCGACCTCGTTCCGCAGGTAGAGTCGCAATTCGGCGATGATGGCTTCGCCGACATAAACCTCTTTTTTTGGAAGCGACAGCCAGAGAAAGGCGAGATTGGTGGCAAGTTGCGGATGTGGGGAAACCGGATCTTCCTGAAGCACTTTCAACTTCAGCGCCGGGCTGGAAAGTTTTCTGCCATCGAGGTCAAGCGACAGAGATGGTATCGTCACGTCGCCGGCCCGTGATGGGACGAGCGTGTAAGAGAAGGATTGTACTGCCTGGGTTTTGCCGTCCGGTCCGGTGGATGAACTGAAACCAGTCGAAGTGCCGGCCACCCGGACGCCCGGAATCGCAGGGAGGTTGGGGTTTCCTGGAATCTGCGCGTCCTCGAATTGCAACGTCAACGTCACAGATTCTCCGATGATAATTGTGTCGCGATCCAGCGTAGCCTTGAAGGTGGCGGCGGAGACGGTGAAATTTGTCAGTGCGAGAATGCACCAAAGCCACATCGCCCGGCGCGATGTCAAACCGCGTCGTGTGCGGGAATAGATTTTGTTTCCACGCAATGACCTTTCCATTCTGGACGGATAGTGTTGTTCGACTTTCAGCCGGGCGCAAGCGTCTGTTCTGGCACTTCCGGCCGCGTTTAATTGACAACCGCCCGGGGAAATTGTTCTAAAAAAATCCTCGTTGCCGCGTGCCCATTTTCCAGTCAGCCTCCGGCCATGTCTGAACCCTGCCGCGCCATTTACGCCCTGTTTTCAACGGATGAGCCTGCCATGCTGGGGTCGGAGACGCGTTCCGGAACACTCACGCGACGGCAACTCGACGAGCAATTGTCATCGTTGATGTCCGCAGACAGCCCAAGCGCGGAACATGGCAGGCTAGTGCGGGCATTGCTTTATCTCTGGCACGATCATCTGGATGAGTCCCACGAAATCTCCCAGAGCATCGCGTCAGCGGACGGCAGTTTTGTTCACGCCATGATGCATCGGCGTGAGCCTGATTATTGGAATTCGAAATACTGGTGGCGCCGGGTCGGCGGGCATCCGGCATTTCCAGAAATCGCAAGGCGGGCCGGTGTTTTGTTGAAAGAGCACAAGGATCGCGAACTGGAAAAAAGATTACTGCCCGGTGGCAGTTGGGATGCGTTCGCATTTGTTGATGTTTGCGAGGAGGCGGCCCGGCAAAACAACAAGGATGGGACAACGCTGCTTCGCGAAATTCAGCGCATCGAATTTGAGGTGTTGTTGGAGCGATTCATCCGTTGAGGCGGGACGCAAGTGCCGCAGGAATATCCGCCGGTCGTGCCTGTCACGGGAGCAAAATCAAATCCACAATCCTCGCAGGAAACTCATCCAGCTTCACATCGGAACGGTTGGCGAGAATGATGATGCAAAAGTTTTTTTCGGGAATACGAACGATCCGCGTCCGGAAGCCGATGCTTTCGCCGCTGTGCCAGATTTGTTTCAAGCCGCGATATTCGCCGATATACCAGCCGAAGCCGTAGCTGCGCCCCGGTCTGTCGGTGGGCGTGGCCGGGGTGAAAGCCTGCTTGAGGGTGTTTGCGCTGTGAGACACCACCGGGCTATCCCTTTTGGTTTCCTTTTTGGCAGCACCAGCATAGGACATGGTAGGTTTGGTGGTCTTCGGAGGCTGGTTACTTGCGTCTTGAGGATTAGGAC
>CAZFNB010000396.1:0-3570 GCA_964520235.1 uncultured Bifidobacterium sp.
ATCCAGTTTCCGCTGGGTCTGCTCGGTTTTGAGAACATCAAGCGTTTCGCGCTGTTGGAGAACGCGCAGGAACTGCCGTTCCGGTGGTTGCAGGTGATTGATCAGCCGAACCTGGCGTTTCTGGTGCTGCCTGCGGCGGAATTTCTGCCGGATTACAACCCGGACGTGCCGGCTGATGATGTGAAGTTCCTCGACATCTCGCATCCCGAGGACGCGCTGGTGTTCAACATCGTCACGTTGCGCGCCAACGGCGAGAGCACGGTGAATCTGAAGGGGCCGATCGTCATCAATCGTTTTTCGTTGAAAGCAAAACAGGTGGTGCTGGCCAACGCAGGGCAGTATTCCGTCCAACAACCTTTGCCGCGCCCTGCCTGAAATTTTTTCCGCGACTGCCATGCTCATACTCTCACGCAAAACAAACGAAAGCATCGTGATAGACGGGCGTATCGTGGTGAAGATCGTCCGGGTGGAAGGGGATGTGGTGAAGGTGGGCGTGGAAGCGCCGCCGGATGTGCCGGTGCATCGGCAGGAAGTTTATGATGAAATCCAGCGCAACAACCGCGAAGCGCTGACACAGGGCAGGCCCGCATTGCCCAAGCTGGGGGCGGGCAAGGGTGAAGGCAAAAGGAATGTAAAAGGGAAGCAGGCGGCGCTGCTGCTTGTTTGAGGGGAGACACGGAACAGTCAACAACGCGAAACAAAGAAAAAGGACAAAGTCATGGTCATCAACACTAACATCACGGCGCAAGTCTCGGCCAACAACCTGACCCAGAGCCAGAACATGTTGAGCAAGTCGCTCGCGCGCCTCAGCTCCGGATCGAAGATCGTCAACCCGTCGGACGACGCCGCAGGCTTGGCGGTGGCTTCGCGGCTGGACGCGCAGATCGCGCGCATCCACGCCGCCAAGAACAACGTCAGCAACGCCATTTCATTCACGCAGGCGCAGGATGGGTATCTGAAGAAGATCGCCAAGGCGCTGGACCGGATGAGCGAGCTTTCCATCCTCGCGCAGGACGTGACAAAGTCCGACGCGGACCGGGCGCTTTACTCGAACGAGTACGCGCAGCTCGGTGCCTACGTCAGCAGCGCCGCCGGCAAGGATTTCAACGGCGTGCCGTTGTTTTCATCCACCGCGCTGGACGTGACGATCGATTCGGAAGGCACGACGCTTTCGATGACGGGTGTTGATCTGGGTGTCGCGGCCTACACGGACGCGTTGTCCTCCGATCTTACTTCAATCTCAAACGCGGTGACCGCGTTGACAAACGTGAAGGCCGCCATCAACCAGCTATCCGTGGATCGTTCAAGCATCGGCGCATACCAGACGCGCATGAACTTCACGCTGGAACAACTGGCGGTCAGCGCGGAAAACATCTCCGCCGCGAGTTCGCGCATCCGCGACGTGGACGTGGCCGAGGAAAGCACCGAGTACGCGAAAGCGCAGATCCTCGTGCAGTCCGGCACGGCCATGCTGGCGCAGGCCAACGCCATGCCGAACAGCGTGCTCCGGTTGTTGCAACAGTAATCTGTCCCCGCAAAGTTTCGCGTCCCCCCAAAACGCAGCAAGCCCTCGGTGAGTCGAAAGACTCCCGGGGGCTTGTGAGTTTTTGCCGCGGTCAGCCGGTCAGGCCACCGGCTTCAGCCCGACCGATTCAAGGATCGTGCGGACGCGGTTGCGCTCCGGTTCGTGGAAGCTTTCAAACGGTTCGGTCATCATGTCGCTGCACAACCCCATCAACGAGCAGGCGCATTTCATGCCCTTGATGACGGCGGAGGCGTGCCTGCCGACGGAGTAGATCTGCCCGAGCTGGAGCAGTTGCTTTTGCAGCGTCTCGGCCCGCGTGTGCTCACGGGATTCAATGGCCTTGAACAGATCCACGAACAGGCGCGGGTAAAAATTTGCGCCGCCGTTCACGCCGCCATCGCCGCCGCGCCGGGTGGATTCAGCGAGCAGATGCTCCGGGCCGATGAGCACCGTCCAGTCCGGTCGCTCCTGCTTCAACGCAACCAGTTCGTCGAAATAGGCGAGGTCGCCCGAGCTGTCCTTGATGCCGGCGATGTTCTTCAGGTGCGTCAAACGCCGCAGGGTGTCCACCGCGAATTCGACCTTCGTCAATTGCGGCATGTTGTAGAGGTAAAGGGGCAGGGGCAGTTCGCCGGCGAGTTTCTCGACGTACTCGATCAGTTCAGGCTGGCCTGCGGGGAGATAAAACGGGGCGGCTGTGACGACGGCAGTGGCGCCGCAGTCCGCCGCGTGCCGTGCGAGTCCGATGGATTCGACGAACGCCGTGTCCGTGATGCCGACCAGCACGGGAACGCGCTGGCGCACCTGGCGGCAGGCGCGCTCGATCACTTCACGCCGCAACCGGTAGCTCAGGTTCGGGCCTTCACCGCTGGTGCCGAGGATGAACAGGCCGTTCACGCCGCCTGCGATGATGTGCTCGATCAATTTTTCAAGGCCAGGAACGTCCAGCGCGTCACGTTCGCGCAACGGAGTGATCATTGGCGGCACGACGCCGCGAAGTTTCAGCGGGGAGATGATTGTGGTCATTTGGTATTGAGAGTTTCATCCACAACGGGCAGGCATCGTACAGAACGCATGAACGGGAACGCGACTCTCAGTGTCCGGGAAGGCTGTCAGAAACGTGTCCGCTCCGCAAATGCTGAAATCGTGCGCGTCAGGTTTTGTCCGTGACCAGTGGAAGGAATTGTCTGGTGTCCGGGTCGTACGCGAACAATTCCGCAGTGGCGATCTTGAAAAACCAGCCGTGAAGCTGGAGAGCACCCCCGGCAAGGCGCGCTTCCACCGACGGATAGGTGTGGAGGTTTTCCAGGGCGAACAAAACGTTTTCCTCGGCTGCGGCGGTGGTGCGGTCGTCGTGCGCCACGAGGTGGGCGTATTCACTCTGCAACACGCGGCGCACGGGCAGCGCCACGGAGAGCCAGTCGCGCAGATGCGGGGCGTTTTGGTCGTCAGACAGACCATGCATGAGCGCATCCATCGCGCCGCATTGGGAATGGCCGCAGACGACGATGTCGCTGACCTTGAGGTTTTGCACGGCGAACTCGATGGCGGCGGCGGTGGAATTCGTGCTGCCAGTGGCGCTTGCAGGTGGAACGATGTTGCCGACGTTCTTGACGACGAACAAATCTCCCGGCTGGCTTTGCGTGATGAGTTCCGCCAGCACGCGCGAATCCGAACAGGTGATGAACAGTGTGTGGGGATTCTGTCCCTGTTGTGAGAGCTTGCGAAACAGCTTCCGGTAGTTTCCGAACTCGTCGTTGCGGAACTTGTGGACGCCTTCGATCAGCTTTTGCATGGTGCGAAATCAGCCCGCCAGCGTCTTGTTCCTCGCCCGGGATTCTTCGGCGAGTTTGATTTTGAACTGGTCGAGCTTTTTCTGCATGGCGGTGTCGCCCGAGCCGATGATCTGCGCGGCAAGCAGTCCGGCGTTGCGCGCGGCGTTGACGCCGACGGTGGCCACCGGCACGCCGGGCGGCATCTGCACGATCGAGAGCAACGAATCCATTCCGTCCAGCACCTTGCCCGAGATGGGCACGCCGATGACG
>CAZFNB010000397.1:0-3569 GCA_964520235.1 uncultured Bifidobacterium sp.
GCCCAGGCCGGTGCGATCGCCACCAACGCGCTTTCCGGCGCCGTCGCCTTCGGCATCACCAATTCCGCCGAGGCCGCGCGATTGCGTCTTGAGCAGAACGAACTTGCCCGTGCCGCCGCGTTCACAAACCAGCTTCCGGCCTACAACGCAGCCCCGTCCGTTTACAAGCAACGCGCCTATTCACGCACATTCGTCCGCGCCACCGCCGGTTCACAGAAATACATCCTGCTCGCCACCAACACGGCCAATGTCATCACGTTCGATCTGCAAAAGCACGCGGGCGACGAATACCTCAACCAGGTTGGGGCTGCGGTGACTTCCCCGAAGAAATAATTGATCCCATGAAACGCAACTTCGCCATCATCTTCATCGGAGCGCTGCTGCTCGTCATCGTCGCGCTGATGCTGTTCGTCTTTCAGGTCCGCAAATCCGAGGTCGCTGTCGTCACGCGCTTCGGGCGGCCTGATCGCACCAAGACCGACCCCGGCGCGTATTTCCGCCTGCCACCGCCCATCGAGAGCGTGTACAAGCTCGATCAGCGCATCCAGAATTTCGAGGACAAGTTCACCGAGACGCTCACTGCGGACAATAACAACCTGCTCACCACGGTTTATGTCGGCTGGCGCATCAGTGATGCGAAAACGTTCTTCCCGAAATTTGCCGGGGGTTCGATCCAGGCCGCCGAGAAAAATCTTGAGAGCATCATCAGCCAGGCCAAGACCGCCGTGGTCGGCAGGCATCCGCTCGCTGACTTCGTCAATGCGAACGAGAAGGAATTGAAGTTCGACGCCATCGAATCCGAGATCAAGGCGCTCGTTCAGGCGCAGTTGCAGCAGCAGAACTGGGGCATCGAGGTTGAATACCTCGGCATCAAGAAACTCGGGCTTCCTGAAAGCGTCACGCAGGCCGTGTTCGAGCGCATGACCGCCGAGCGCATCGTGCTGGTCAGCAAACTTCAAAACGAAGGCCAGGCCGAGGCGGACAAAATCCGTTCCGCCGCCGAGCGTGAGGCGGCTGAACGCATCACTTCAGCGGAAGCCAAGGCCAAGGAAATCCGTGCCGGTGGCGAAGCCGTGGCGGCGCAGGTGTTGCCGGTATTTCAGCAAAATCCCGAGCTGGCGAATTTTCTCCTGCGTCTTGAGGCGCTGGAATCCGCTCTCAAGGATCGTTCCACTTTGATTTTCGACTGGCACACGCCGCCGTTTGATTTGTTTCAGGGCTTTACGACCAATCGTTTGAGCAGGTGACCGGCATGAGCAACGAGCACGATCATTCCAAGCACGTCGTCGGGCAGACACCCGTGGACAACGGGTCGCAGGCGCTGGCCGAGGCGTTGCACAGCAGCTTCGCCATCGTGAAATTCGTCATGTTCGCGCTGGTGGTGTTGTTCTTTCTCTCCGGTGTGTTCACTGTCGGCCCGCAGGAGAAAGCCATCAAACTCCGGTTCGGCAAACCGCAGGGAGAGGGTGAGAAGGCACTGCTCGGTGCGGGATTGCACTGGTCGCTCCCGTACCCGATTGATGAAGTCGTCAAGGTTCCCATCACGGAATTGCAAACGGTGAAATCCACCGTGGGCTGGTTTCAGCAAACGGCCAACGAGGAGGCGCTCGGCTCAAAACCGCAGCCCAAGCCCTCGCTCAATCCTGCTGCGGACGGTTACGTTCTTACCGGCGACGGAAACATTCTTCACGCAAAGGCCACGTTGAGCTATCGCATCGAAGACCCCGTGCGATGTGTGTTTGATTTTTCCAGCGGCACGAACCGCGAGTTCAACCTGGTCGGAGTTTCGAACGCTGTTCTCTACACGTTGAACAACGCGCTCGTCCAGACTGCGGCGCGCTATTCGGTGGATGACATTCTGCTGCGCGATGCCTTCGGTTTTCAGGAAGCCGTGAAACGCCGGATGACGGTTCTCGCCGCTGCGCGCAATCTGGGCATCACGGTCGAACAGTGCGTGGTTGAATCCGTCGCGCCTGGCCAGCTTGCGCCCGCGTTCCTGGCGGTGAACAATGCGTCGCAGAGCCGCGCCAAACTCATAGCCGAGGCGCAGACGTATCAGAACCAGGTCACAAATCAGGCCGGCGTGGATGCCCTTTCCCGCATCAACGCCGCCGAAAGCGACCGGAAGCGTCTGGTCAGCGACATCACCGCCGAGGCCAAGCGGTTCAAGGATTTGTTGCCCGCGTATCAGGCCAATCCGAATTTTTTCATCGAGCAGCGCCTGATCGAAGTCATGGGTCGCTCGCTGACGAATTCGGATTTGAAGGCACAATTGCCCGTCAGCGACACGGGCCGCCCGTTCGAACTGCGCCTGCTGTTGAACCGCGAGCCGCCCAAGCCAAAGCCGGCGGAAACAAAATAACGTCGAACCAATCGCGCCATGCAAGTCACCTCACTTCTCAGCCATCACGAACACGAGCACAAGCCGGGTTGCGGTTGCGGGCACGATCATGAACATGCTCCCGTGCGGCTCACGCAGACGCTGCTCGGCATCGTTTTCGTCGTGAACGCATTCATCGTGGACTGGGTGCTTCCCGGTTCGCACACGGTCGCCAATGCCAGCGCATTCATCGGTGCGATCATCCTTGGCATTCCGATCATCATGGTCGCCATCAAGGATCTGAAAGTCGGTCGCCTCAGCATCAACGAGCTTGTGGCCATTGCCGTGCTGGCAGCGTTTGCCTCCGGCGATTACAAGACCGCGGGCGTCGTCGCTTTCTTCATGTTGCTCGGAGAGATCATCGAGACCCGCACAGCGGAGGGCGCACGGGCGAGCATCGAGTCGCTGATCAAACTGACACCCACCAAGGCGCGTCGGATAAAGCCGGACAAGTCCGAGGAGGAAATTCCAGCGAGCGAACTGGTTGTGGGCGACATCATCCGCGTCCGCCCCGGTGACAACGTTGCCGCCGACGGCGTGATCTTGAACGGGCAGGGTTCTTTCAACCAAGCCACCATCACTGGGGAATCCCTCCCGGTGGACAAGAAGCCCGGTGACGAAGTTTTTGCGGGCACGCAAAATCTCACGGGTGTTCTGGAGATCAAAGTCAGCCGTGCCGGTACGGATACCACGCTGGGCCGCGTGCGCGAACTGATTCTCGCCGCCGAAAAAACGAAGCTCCCGATCATGAAAATCGTGGACCAATACATGGGCTTCTACACGCCGCTGGTGCTCGTCATCGGCGCGCTGGTCTGGGCGTTCACGCATGATCTCAGCCGCGTCATCGCCGTGCTCGTTGTTTCCTGCCCGTGCGCGTTCATTCTTGCCACGCCGACGGCGATGGTGGCAGCGCTGTCAGCTGCGGCGCGTCTTGGCATCCTCATCAAGAACGTCGCGGACATCGAAACCGCCGCCAAGATCAACGCATTCGTCTTCGATAAAACCGGCACGCTCACGACCGGTGAACTCGCTGTGAGCCGTCTCGCGCCGATCGGCGACACGAAACCCGCCGAATTGCTCCGCATCGCAGCCAGCGCAGAGAAATACAGCAACCACCCGACAGCCAAGGCGCTGGCCACGATTTCAAGCGAAGCTGGAGTCCCGCTCGTCGAGCCGAGGGATTTTGCCG
>CAZFNB010000398.1:0-3564 GCA_964520235.1 uncultured Bifidobacterium sp.
TGTTTCCGGTGTTGATGGGAACGCTGATGGGCATGAACCCGGGTGCGATGGGCGGCGGCGCGATGCAATGGCTGGGAGTGGCCACGGGACTTGGCATGGGGGGGATGTTCATGTTGAGCACGGTCACGGACTTTCTGGCGCTGGGTTGGGTGGGATTATGGCTCTCGCTTTCGATGAAGAAGCCGTCACTTGCGCCGGGTGTGACGGTGCTGGTGGTTTTGGTGGTGCCGACATTTCTGATCTGCATCCCGGACATTTTTTACGATGTGCTGCTCATTGCGTGGGCGCGGGAGAGATTGGAACGGGATTTCCGCCGCCGCGTCTCGGAGCAATACGCGCAGACCGCATAGTCGAGTGAAAATACGTCTGGTTACAGCCGGAGGCCAGTCACCGGGGATGTTCTATGAATTGTGTGCCCTTTCTCTGCAAGGTTACCCAAGCCTTGGTGGTCTGGCCCGGGGTCAAGTTGACGCTTTGAATTCTTTGCGAGTCGCCTGACGCATCCTGCGTGATCCTCATTTCATAGTTGGTATGGCCGACATAAAACGGTTGGTGAAAGGCCGGGAGGTTTCGCACGATGGCCACGCCGTTTGAATCACTCATGGCGGCATAAGTTGCCAGCGGATTGCGCTTCATTTCTCTCCAATCGAGAATGGCCTGATTGGTGAGAATGAAGACTGAGTCCAGTAAATCGCTGGCGAAAATCGTCGTGCCCGTGTTGTCCCAGATCACATTCGGCCAGAATCCAGCTTCCGCTCCGGCCAGTGGACGATTCTGATCGTCGGTGATATGCAATTCACAACTCGCGCCTTCCTCCATTTGTAAAGTGATGTCCAGGTCTTCGGCTTCCAGTCTGAACAGTTGAGGAATGACATGTCCGCGCGTTGAATTTGTGCCGTCGTTGCTTTTGGAAACATAACCTTCGCAGGTGGCAATGATCTCAACTCTCCCCGATGGAAGGGATTCGAATGTGAAGCTGCCGTCATCCTGAATTGGCGACCAGGCGAACCACATGAGCACATCCCTGCCTCCACTGTTGTCACCGGTGAAGACGCGAGTGATCGCGTAGCCTTGCTTGACGGGACGTGGAACGGAATCGTCAACCTTTCCCTTGAGTCTCAGACCCGGGCGAAGCGTGAGATGAAAAACGTTGGTTTGTCTGGCGACTGAGTTGAACGTAACCGCATCGCTGAAACAAATTCTGCCGTTCTCGGGAAAGTGGATCAGCCGCAAATAATTTTGGCCGGTCGGAATTCTGTGACTGAACAAAGAGTTGTCGGGCAGGGTGGCGAAAAGTTCATTCTGGCCGGGCCAGATGCCTGAAACCTGCGCGTGAAGTTTTTTCAAGGGCGTCCCCTCCGGGCCGATAATTCCAGAGAGTCGCACTGCTCCACCGAATTGAAGGATGACCGGATCGGGTGAAAGCGATTTGCCCTTCACAAGGAGTTTCCCGGCATTCCACCAGAATTGAAGCTTGCGCGAAATTCTGGCATTGGCCGGTGGTGTCGGTGAAACAGTGCGAAACGGACGGTCGGAACAAAATTCAGGATGATGAACTTCAAAGCTGATCTCGCCGGTTTCAATGTGTTCGCATACGATGCGAGGGTAGGGAACGCGCGCGATACCATCTGCGTCTGTCGTGGTGGAATTTGGTTTGATCTCGTTTTCTTCAGTCCATGAATAATGACCACCACCGCCTTTGGGTCGTAAGCCGTCAGGCTTGATTGTTGCGCCGGCAATGGGCCTTCCCGTCAGATCCACCACTTTGATTTTTGCTACGGGCGCCGGCGGCTCGCCGATGAGGAGAAAGATGGCTGCGCCAAACATCAGCGCTACAGCCATAACAGCCAGTCTCCGTAACCATTTCTTCATGGCTGGTTAGACATCTTTGCGCGGAAAAAGTGGTGACGGTTCTCCAATTAAATGCCCGTTTTTCAAACCTCCCCAGGCTGCGGCTTCAAATTTATCCGGCTCACCGCTTAATCCGAGCTGTGCGTAAATCTTGGTGGCGGTGTCGGGGATGAACGGCCACAGCAGCACGGCAAGCACGCGGCAGGTTTCAGCGAGGTTGTAGAGGACTTCATCGAGACGCTGCGCTTGCGCGGGGTCTTTGGCGAGTTTGAACGGTGCGGTTTGATCCACGTATTGATTGGCGCGATTGACCAATGACCAGACGGCGAGCAGCGTGCCTTGCAGCCCGTTGGTTTCAATTGTTGCGCGTGTGTCAGCGATGGCTTTGCCTGCATCCGGCGACAGTTCATCCGAGCGCGAAGGAACGACGCCGTTGCGATACCGCTTGAGCATCGAAAGCGAGCGGTTGACGAGATTGCCGAGGCCATTGGCGAGTTCGGCGGAGTAACGCGACTTGAAACCATCGTCGGTCCAGTTTCCGTCCGGGCCGATGGCGAGTTCGCGCACAACGTAAAATCGGAACGCATCCACGCCCCATTCGTTGATGACCGACACGGGGTCAACGATGTTGCCGGTGCTCTTGCTCATCTTTTCGCCGTCTTTCTGCCACCAGCCGTGCGCGAGGATTTGTTTCGGCAACGGCAGGCCCATTGCCTTGAGCATGATGGGCCAATAGACGGCGTGAAATTTCAAGATGTCCTTGCCGATGACATGAACGTCAGCGGGCCACAGCGGGAGTTGAGAACCGGAAGCTGATGGTTGATAGCCGGGAATCGCGTTCAACAGGGCTTTATCACCTTGCGCGGCGGGGATGGAGATGTAATTCACGAGCGCGTCGAACCAGACATAGGTGACGTAGTCCTTGTCGAAGGGCAGGGGAATGCCCCAGTTCAATCGCGACGCAGGCCGCGAGATGCAGAGGTCTTCCAGTGTGTTGTTTTTGAGAAAGCCAAGGACTTCGTTGCGACGATAATCAGGCTGGATGAATTGCGGGTTCGCTTCGATGTAATCAATCAACCATTGCTGATGCGCGCCGAGTTTGAACCAGTAATTTGTTTCCTGAAGCTTGACGACTTCGCCGTAAGCGGGATCAAACGTGCCGTCGGGTCGGCGGTCTTTTTCCGTGAGGAAGGTTTCTTCCTTCGTCGAATACCAGCCTTCGTAGGTCTTGGTGTAAAATTCTCCGGCGGTGTGAAGTTTTGCGAGGACTGCCTGGACGAATTGCTTGTGACGCGTCTCCGTGGTGCGGACAAAATCGTTGTTGGTCAGGCCGAGCTTTTGGGCGAACGCCTTCCAATCTGCGGCGAGTTGGTCGCAGTAAGCTTGTGGAGATTTTCCCTCTGCTTGAGCGGCTTGTTGCACCTTTTGGCCGTGTTCATCCAGTCCGGTGAGGAAGAAAGCCTCCTGCCCGAGACTGCGGCGAGAGCGCGCGATCACATCGGTGATGATCTTTTCGTAGGCATGACCGAGATGCGGCTGGCCGTTGACGTAATCAATGGCTGTGGTGATGTAAAACGGTTTGCTCATCCGCGCGCAGTGTGGGGGAGGCAGGGGCGGTTGGCAATCGCGGCGCGTTTGAATCCAGGGCTGACGCATATCCATCCAAAGCGCGCGAGACTTGGCTTTTCCATCTCATTAGCACCCGGCTTCAGC
>CAZFNB010000399.1:0-3558 GCA_964520235.1 uncultured Bifidobacterium sp.
CGTTATAGACACCCGTATCCGGGCGAGCTTTGGATGTGTAGGGGATTTCCATGAGAGCTGTGTTCTGAATCAGGCTTGGTTCTGTGGGGTGAAATCTTTGGCCGCGCCCGGCAGACTATAATCATACGGGTTGCGGACGACCACGGGCTCCTTCTCGAAGTTACCGTGCGGCGGCGGTGTGGGCGTCTGCCATTCAAGCGTGGTGGATTCCCACGGATTGTCGCTGTTGACCTTCTCACCGTGTTTGATGCTCCAAAACAGATTTATGATGAAAGGAATCTGGCAAAGCCCCAGGCAGACACCGCCGACCAAAATGACGGTGTGCAAATCAATCATCTGATTGCTCAAGCCGCCAATCGCACCAGGATTCTTCGCGCTGGTGTAATTCAACCCGCCGTCCGCCATGCGGCGGATCATTCCCGCCATGCCCTGGAAGAACATCGGCTGGAACACAACGTTCATGAAAATGAACGAGCCGACGAAATGTACCTTGCCCCAGAACTCGCTCATCTTTCGCCCGGTCATCTTCGGAAACCAGAAATAAATCCCGGCCAGCAATGCAAAGATGGTTCCCGGCGCCACAACGTAGTGGAAGTGGGCGATCACATAGTAGGTGTCGTGCAGGTGCAGGTCAGCCGCCGCGAATCCCAGCGGCAATCCCGTCAGACCACCAATGCCGAACATCGGCAGGAATGCCAGAGCGAACAACATCGGGGTGTTGAACCGGATCGAGCCACCCCACAGCGAAATGAACAGGCACGTCAAAATGATCACCGACGGAATCGAGATGATCATCGTCGTGGTCTGGAAGAACGCGGAAATCTTTGTTCCCATGCCCGTGAGATACATGTGATGCGCCCAAACGATGAAAGAGATGAATCCGATGGCCAGCGCCGAGAACACAAGCGACTTATATCCCCAAAGCGGCTTGCGGGTGTTGTTGGCGATGATTTCAGAAACAACACCCATCGCAGGCAGAATCAGCACGTAAACTTCAGGATGGCCGAGGAACCAGAACAAATGCTGCCACAATAACGGGCTGCCACCACCGCTCACATCCGCCACACGCCCGCCGACCGCAAGACCCGTGGGAAGGAAGAAACTCGTTCCGAACAAATTGTCCATGAGTTGCATCACGCCCGCCGCTTCAAGTGGAGGAAATGCCAGCAGCAACAGGAAGCCCGTCACGAACTGTGCCCAGACGAAAAATGGCAGTCGCATCCAAGTCATGCCCGGAGCGCGAAGCTGGATGATGGTGGCGATGAAATTCACCGCACCCAACAGAGAAGACGTGATAAGCAGCACCATGCCCACAAGCCAGAAGGCCTGACCGTGGGTGGGAATCGTCGTTGCGAGCGGAGAGTACGATGTCCAGCCGGCCTGTGCAGCTCCGCCAGGAATGAAGAAGCTTACGAACATCACGATGCCGCCGAGGAAATAAAACTGGTAGCTCGCCATGTTCACGCGGGGAAACGCCATGTCCGGCGCGCCGATTTGCAGCGGTACGACGTAGTTGCCGAACGCGCCGAATGCCAGCGGCACGATCGCGAGGAACACCATGATCGTTCCGTGCATCGCTCCAAAGGAATTGTAGAGATTGGCGGACATGATGCCCTTGGCCGCGTCGTCGCCGATGAGTTTTTCCAGCAGCGTTCCAACAAGCGGCATCGCCTTTCCCGGATTGGCGATCTGCCACCTCATGCAAAGCATCAGGAAGAACCCGAACAGCAAAAACGCAAGCGCCGTCAGGCCGTATTGGATGCCGATGATCTTGTGATCGGTGGAGAAGATGTATTTTTGCAGGAAGCCCGGCTCGTGATGATGATGGGCGTCGTGCGTGCCTTTGTGCGACTCCGTATGAGTTGTAGCCTGCATGATTTTATCAACCGTTTTGCGATGCGGAACACGGAACAGGATTTGTCCGCATTCCGTCAAGAAATGCAATCCCGAGTAAACGAATCTTGGCCGTGCATGTCAATTTCCGTTTCATCTCCGACGGCAGAAGTTGCGAGTATCATCCCGGCTGCACATTTGCATTAGCAAGGAGGGCGGCTCAAATCTTGTCCGCCACCAATACGATCAACAGCAGCGGGAGATAAATGATGGACGCAAAGAAAAGCTTTTTCGCGCTCGGGATGTCCAGACGCCGTGCGAAACGGAACGCGCACCACAGATAAAATCCGCCGAGCAACACCGCCGCCACCAGATAAACCGGCCCGGCCAGATGCAACACGAACGGACACAGGCTCACCGGCAGCAATCCGAGCGTGTGACTCACCGATTGCTGTGCTGTGCGACTGCCGTCCTGATCCACCGCGGGCAGCATCTGAAAACCCGCCTTTGCGTATTCATCCTTGTAAATCCACGCAATGGCAAAAAAGTGCGGCATCTGCCAGAAAGCCAGAATCGCAAACAACGCCCAGCCGCCTCCGCTCAACTCTCCGCGCGCGGCAGCCCAGCCCATCAACGGCGGCAACGCCCCCGGCACCGCGCCGACCGCCGTGTTCAACCACGTCATGCGCTTGAGCGGTGTGTAGATGAACAGGTAACTCACCAGGGAAATCGCTCCGAGCACGCATGTCAGCAAATTCACCAGCAGGGCCAGGTATGCAAGTCCCGCCGCAGAGCAGACGCCGCCGAACAACATCACCGTCACCGGTTGCAACCGGCCTGACGGCAGCGGACGGTTTGCCGTGCGCCGCATCCGCGCGTCGTGTTCGCGTTCGAGCAACTGGTTCAACGCCGCCGCGCCGCTTGCCACCAGTGCCGTGCCGAACAACGCGTGAAACATCAGCGCGTAATTCATCTGGCCGCGCCAGCCGACGTAAAAGCCCACCAACGTCGTCAGCAGCACGAGCAATGTCAGCCGCGCTTTGACGAGGTCGGCATAGACGGCAAACCAACCCTTTGCGGGCGCGGAAACAGCAATGTCTTGTGCGGCGGCATTCATTCTTTAACGGGCAGGAGCGCTGCGGATGGCAGTCGTTTCTGAAAATACGGCGGCCTCTGGCACTGCGATTCCTGTAAAACGGCGGAAACAAATAATGCAACCGAGCGCGCCTGTCACGAGCGAAAGTGCGCCCACCACCACATGCGCCGTGGCCACGTCCGCCGCCTTGTTCGACCAGATCGTCCACGCGCCAAGGGCGATTTGCACACAAATCAGCCCAAGCCACACGAATGCCGTCCGCCGCAGCGTAACATCTTCAACCACCCGCGCCCGCCACGCGCAGACCGTCACACCGATCAAAATCAGTGCGGCTGCAATCCGATGCGTCATCTGCAAATAAATCTGAAACGCGGTGATGGGATTGTGCGCTGTCACCTCGATGCGCTGTTGATTGTAGCGCGCCACGGCTTCAGTTCCCGCATCCGGCCAGAGTTTTCCGTAAGCAAACGGAAAATCGGGGATTGCCAGACCCGCATGCTGATGCCGCATCGTCGCCGCGATAAGCAGTTGCACAAAGATCAACGCGGTCGCGATTTGAAACCACTTTCTCAAACCGGCGGAAGCTTGCGTTGCAGTGCCATCCCAGCCCGACCGTGTTACCCACCATC
>CAZFNB010000400.1:0-3551 GCA_964520235.1 uncultured Bifidobacterium sp.
AATTCAAATAGTCTTCGAGGTTGACGTATTCGTCGCCGTCGGGATCGCCGTTGTGATCGGTGACGTTGGGGTTCAGGCCTTTGATCTGCTCCCACCAATCGGGCATGCCGTCGTTATCTGTGTCCCAGCCCGCGGGGCGGGTGTAGTTGCCATAATCTTCCCAACCGCCGACATCGTTCTGTGAGTTCGGCAATCCGGGGCTGCCGCCATACGGTCCTTGGCCGGTGTAGGTGTAAGTTCCGTTGATCGTCTCGCGGATGACGCGAGCGTCGTGGTCGTCAATCACGGGTTGATTGCAGCCCACGTCGGACAAGACGCGTTTGTAGGCGTTGGTGACTTCATCAATCGTCGCGTACGATGGGAAGAACGGCGCATTCACCCAGGCACTGTAGGGCGGATTGGAGTTTTCTGGAAGTGTGCCGCCGTTTTCGGTCGAAGTGGTTTTGCCGGCGGTCTGATTGTTCGTGGCGAAGCCCGGGCTGACACTGCCGCCCGGAGTCATCACGTTGCCCTCGAAGTAATATTGCTGCGTGCCCGGGAAGCCGCCGTATTGGGCATTGAGAGCGTATTCCTGTGACGAAGCCGCGCCAGCCTTGTAATAGTTGTTCACGAAGTTGACTTCGTGCGCGCCGCCGTCGGTGGTGCGGCTGCGCCAGTTGTAAACAACGTTGTTGAAAATATCGAGTCTGCCCGCGTATCGGCCGTTGGCATCCAAGCCGCCGCCCATGCTCCAGTTCCGGCCTTCGCAATGCGCGAGCAGATTGTGATGAAGACTGGCGACGTCGCCGCCAACGGTCGCAGCGTAACCATGTCGCGTGCCGGCGGGATAATTTTGATGGCCCGCGATGTTGAGGGCCTCGGAGATGAGCGAGCGTTGGAAAGTGCAATTCTTCGCGGTGCGCGTGCTGAGTTCCTCATCAATGCCCCAACTGATGGAGACGTGATCCATGATCGTGTGATCTGCGCCCGACATGCCCGAGCCGTTCTGCGTCTCTCCGCTAAGGTCGCCCACGCGAACCCGCACATGGCGCGCGATGACATCGCGCGGGCCGCTCATGGCGAACTGTTGTTTTCGGAAGCAGATGCCTTTGCCGGGCGCGGTCTGGCCTGCAACGGTGATGTAAGGCCGCGAGCCGCTGATGATGACGTCCGATTCCAGCGTGATCAATCCGCCTACATCGAAGACGACGGTGCGCGGGCCGTAGTTGCCTTCGATCGCGTCGCGGAAACTTCCCGGGCCGCTGTCATTCAGATTGGTCACCTTGACAACCACGCCACCGCGTCCGCCGCGGGCAAATCGGCCATAACCTTCCGCGCCCGGGAATGCCAGGTGGCGCGTACGGAACATCCAGAGGTCGCCTTTGGTGATTCCGTTTGTGGCGTCCACGGTATCAATGCGCCAGAAGTAATTCGTCAACGTGGAGAGATTGGTTACGGCGTAATTGGTTGCGATCTGAGTTCCCTTGAACTCGGGGGAAGCGACAGTCGCGTTCAGCACCGCGTTGCTGCTCGTTCCAAAGTAAACGCGATTCGAAACGGCGAGTGCGGCCTTGGTCCAAGTCAGCAAGACATTGCGCGTAGCATCGGCGTCGAAGTGTTCGTCGTTCGCAGCCGGCGAAGGCTTGTTTGCCTTGAACTTGAAATCCGGCGTGTCGAGTTCAAAGCCGTCAATCGCGACATTGCACACGGTGGCATTGAAATTGGTGCTGGCCTCATAAGTGATGACCGTGTTGTTCGTGCCATCCGAGACGAAGGGCACGTACGAATAGGCGCCGTCGGCGTTGTTCGTCACACGATTGCTGACCGGCAGGTTGGTGAGGATTTGCACGCCGTTCAGGTAGATGTTGAGCGGGCTGAAAGTGTAGCCCTTCGTACCATCCTGCCAGGTGTTATGCCAGGTCAGCAGTGTGTGCGACCCAACGGAGAGATTGCTGATGGTCACCTGGATGCGCGCGCCCGGTGCGGTGCTGACCCCGACGATGTTGGTGATGAGCTTGGGTTCGACCGTTAATCCATCATTCACCAGCTTGGCACTCGCGATGCCGCCATTGAACCAGTCGGTGGTCAGAGCCGTTCCCACCGTTCCGACGCGGGCGAAGGTGAAGGTGACGCCGCTGAACGTATTGCTGATGGCATTTGCGCCGCTGGGAAACCAGATGCCGTTCGCATTTGTGTCCCACGGGGTGTACGCCGGGTCCGCAGTCTGGGTTAACTGTTTGTTGTTGAAATTGAAATCCACCTTGATCTCCTGCGCGAAGACGGAAACCGTGCAGAAGGCGATGAGCGCCAGTTGACAAAACAACTTTGGAATCATTGCATAAATCATACGCCGGACACGAAGTGGGGGCGATTTTGAATTCCTGCAAAACAGATTGAGAATTCGGCGACAACCACACCGCTCCACAAGTCACCAGTTCCCAGCGGTCTGCCGATGCGAGAGTTTGCAAGCGGACTGTCACGGGAAACGCAGTTCCACCGGAGCCGGTGCCGTTCGACTTGCGCGCTTGAGCGGAACGTGAAATCACTTTTACAGACGTATTGCCTGGTGGGGCTGTTGGCTGTGACCGCCCAATCAATTGCAAGACAGACAAACTCGAAAAATTCCGGGTGAAAATTTGTCCCGATCATTGAGCCGGAATCAACCCAATCGGTATCTTCTCATGCCCGGTTCGACTTCCTGCGCCCACGCATCAATCCCGCCGCGCAGACAGCGGACGTTTTGCAGACCATGTCCCATAAAATAGGCTGCCGCATCAAGTGAACTGCGGCCTTGATGATCCACAATGACCAGCGGGCGCGAGTTCGAACCATCGCTCATGATCTGGCGCATGACTTCCTGGGTCAGCAATTGCGAACCTGCGATGTTGACCGCCTCGAACTCCTCGCGCGACCGGATGTCCACCATGCGCAAGGCTGCGTCCTGCTGGCGCAACACCGCCAGATCGCGCGGCTCGATGAAAATCTTCGCGTCCTGATCATGGCTTGTGAGGATGTGCGTCAGGACTTCGTTCACATCCAGATTTCCGTTTCGGGCGCAAACTTGTGCGAGGGTTTCCGTCGGCTGAAACCCGCAACTGCTGCAACCACCGATGTGATAACGGCGGAACAATGCCCGCTGCGCGCCAGGAAACGCTTCGAGCACGGCGATCATCGGCGACTGCGCGTTGATGTTTGATTCGTTCATCTCAAGGGATTTCATTCTGCACGCGAAACGTGCGCCTGTCCACCCTCGCCACGCGCCCGCAAAACTGGCACGCTTGGCCGGCATGGAACTTCGTGAATTCGCCGAGCGCGTCTTGTTTTCGACCTCGTTGGAGGAAAAGCTCCGTTGCCCGGAAATCGTCACAGACGCTGAACCGGGTGATGCGCTCGTCACGCCCATCGCACCAGGGCGTCCACGCCAGCTCGGATTCAAACCACACGCCACCGGCAAATCCGAGTTTCCCGGACTTCACCGTCTTGAGGATGAGCGCGAGCGCGGGCGGCTGCTTCATTTCTTTGCCAATCATGAACTGCTTGCCACGGAATTGATGGCGCTGGTGTTGCTGAAG
>CAZFNB010000401.1:0-3547 GCA_964520235.1 uncultured Bifidobacterium sp.
CTCGGCACGGATCGCGGCGCGGTGGAGGTGTTTGATTCACCGTTGCACGCGATGGACAAGAAGGCCGTCACGCAGTTTCGCGCGGCGAACATCGGTTTCATTTTCCAGCAATACAACCTGATCCCGACGTTGAATTGCATCGAGAACGTGAGCGTGCCATTGCGCATCCAGGGCGCAAGCGCGGCGGTCGCAGAGAAGAAGGCGGCGGAGATGTTGGAGACGGTCGGGCTCGGCAAGCGGATGCATCATCGCCCAAACATGCTTTCCGGCGGGCAACAGCAGCGCGTGGCTATCGCGAGGGCGCTGGTGCATGACCCGAAGCTCATCATTTGCGACGAACCGACGGCGGCGCTGGACAGTGAGAACGGCCAGAAGGTGATGGAGATTTTGAAGAACGTCGCCGCCAAGCCGGATCGTTGCGTCATCATCGTCACGCACGACAATCGCATTTTCAAATACGCCGACCGCATGACGCACATGGAGGACGGGCGGATTGATCACACGGAAGACAGCGCGGAGAAGATTGCCCAACACAACTGAACGCTGTAGCAGCCGACGTAAGTCGGCTCCAAAAACAAATGAGCGGACTCACGTCCGCTGCTACAAACCAAGAAACCGAAGAAAAAAACCAAAAGGAAAATTATGTTACTCAAGAAAGCCACATTCTACATCGCCATCGCAGGCATCGGTGCCACCGCCGTGATGGCGTCGCGTATGAGCGCCCCGACGCCGGAAATGGTTCCGCCCATTGAACCATCGCCCAAACCTTACGACGTGAGCGTCGCCGCATCGGGGATTGTTGAAGCGCTCAGCGAAAACGTCGCCATCGGGGTACCCGAAGCGGGGTTGGTCACGAAAGTTCACGTGCGTGTCGCTGACACGGTGCACGAGGGACAGGCATTGTTCACACTCGATGATCGCGAACTCAGCGCGCAATTGAAGGTGAACATGGCCAACGCCAAGGTTGCTACCGCGACGTTGCGTCGGTTGGAAGATCAACTGGCCCGGCTCAAGGGCGTGAACGACCCACGCGCGGTCAGCCAGGACGAAGTTCGCACCCGCGAGAACGACGTCGCAGTCGCCCAGGCACAGCTCGAAGCGGCGCAGGCACAGGTCGGCCAGGATCTGGTGCGACTGTCACGGCTGACCGTTCGCGCGCCGCGCACCGGCACAATCCTCCAGGTGAACATTCGCCCGGGCGAATATGCGTCCGCCACGCCCAAAGACCCGGCGATGTTGCTGGGTGACGTGGATCATCTCCAGGTGCGCGCGGACGTGGACGAGCAAAACGCGTCGCGCTTGCAACCTGGCCAGACGGCGACCGCTTACGTCAAGGGTGACACAACGCAGCCCATCGAGCTGAACTTCGTGCGCATCGAGCCGTATGTCGTGCCGAAGACATCGCTCACGGGTTCGAGCACCGAACGTGTGGATACGCGTGTGTTGCAGGTCATCTACTCGTTCGAACGTCCGAAAGACCGGCCCGTCTATGTCGGTCAACAGGTGGACATGTTCGTTAAATCAGAAATCCCGACGATCGCCACCAAAGTGAATCCAACCAAGCAACTGGCGAAGAACTGAAACAAAGGTGGTGGCCGGCGCGCTGCGCCGACCGGACGCCGCAGCGCGGTGTCCACTACCAACACAAACTGAAAGACGATTTATGAAATTACAAAAAGTCACTATGACGACCGGGTGCTTGCTGGTTTTCGCAGCAGGTTGCGCCGTTGGTCCGAATTATTCGCGCCCCACGGTTAACACGCCAACGACGTGGAAAGAAACCGCTATTGCGACGAACACACCGGTGTTGCCGCAAGAGTGGTGGACCATATTCAACGACGCAGAGTTGAACGCACTTGAAACGCAGGCTGTCGCAGCGAATCAGGATTTGAAGCGCGCCGTGGCTCGCGTTACCGAAGCTCGCGCTATCGCAGGCGTGAGCAAGGCGGATTTGTATCCCGGCGTTTCGGCGGGCAGTGCTTATTCGCATGATCGCTACAGCGAGAACCGCGACATCCCGGCAGTGAAACGCGAGACGGACGATTTCAGCGCGTCGTTTGATTGGAGCTACGAGTTGGACGTCTGGGGACGCGTGCGCCGGAATATTGAAGCAGCAAACGCAGATCTCGCGACGACCGAAACCGATTTGCAGGTCGTGCTGCTCACGCTGACGGCGGACGTGGCGCGCAATTATCAGTCGCTGCGTTCACTCGACAATGAGCGTGTCGTGATCGAAGCCACGATTGCGTTGCGCAAGGATGAATTGCAACTCCAGGAAACACGCAACAAGGCTGGCCTGATCAACGAAGTGGATGTCACGCGGGCGCGCACCGAATTAGCAAATGTCGAAGCCGAGCTTCATACGGTGGTGCGGAGTCGCGCGCAGATTGAGCACGCGCTCGCGGTGTTGTGCGGACAACCGCCGGCTAATTTTGGCATCGTTACGAAAGCGACCAGTATCGTGCCTCCCCAGATTCCGGCTGGCTTGCCATCAGAATTGTTACAACGCCGACCTGATGTAGTTGCCGCCGAACACAATCTCGAAGCGGCCAATGCCCGCATCGGTGTGGCGAAGGCGGCGTTCTTCCCGACGATCAAACTCACCGGCGCGGCGGGCTATGCGAGTGCGGATTTGGGTTCACTGGTGGATTGGCCGAGTCGTTTCGCGTCGTTCGGGCCGAGCATCACCGTGCCGGTGTTTCAAGGCGGGCGAAACAAGGCGAACTTGAAAGCTGCTGAAGCGCGTTACGAACAAAACGTCGCCACGTATCGCGGTTCGGTTCTCAGCGCGTTTCGTGAAGTCGAAGATGCGTTGTCTGATCTGAGCACACTGACCGCACAAGCCGAAGCCGTGAACCGCGCGCTGGTTTCCGCTCGGGACACCGCATCACTGGCCAATGAGCGTTATCAGAAAGGTTTGAGCAGCTATCTCGATGTTGTGGATGCGCAACGTGCCGCGTTGCAAGCCGAGCGCCAGGATACGCAACTTCGCGGTCAACGCGCTGTTTCGACCATCCTGCTTGCGAAAGCGCTGGGCGGTGGGTGGGAGCGTGTGGATTTGTCCCGTCGCTGAATTACGAACTCAACCCCTGAACTCATGAAAACCACGCCTCGTGTGCTCAAGAAATCCCGTGGTAATTACCGCACGTTGTTACCACTCCACGCCTTCATCTTGATGGAATTGCTCGTAGTTGTCGCAGTTGTTGTAGTGCCGGCGGTTGTGCAAGGCCAAGAGAGACGAACGGCGCAACATTGTGATGATCTGAAGTGAATTCAGGAAGAAATCCGGATTTCAGGATGCAAATTGTACCACTTGGATTCAACGATGTTGCCAGAGCAGAGTATTCGACCTTAAAATCAAAGGATTGAAGCGCAAATCAAAAAAGGCTGAAGCGACACCGCTTTCTCCCGGACGTAAATGGTTGTTTCGTTGTGTGGCCCTGTTGCTGCCTTTTCTGGCGCTTGTTGTCGTGGAGGCCGGTTTGCGCATCGCGGGATACGGATATGACACCGGCTTTTTCAAGGTCGAGCAGGACACGGAAGGCCG
>CAZFNB010000402.1:0-3546 GCA_964520235.1 uncultured Bifidobacterium sp.
TGCGTCAGCATGGTGTTCTTTGGTTATGCAGTTTACGCGTTGGTGACCTACCTCGGCGGCCTGATGGCTGTGGACATCTGCTCCAAAAAAGCCACCGGAGCCGCGATGGGTATGATCGGACTTTTCAGCTATGCTGGAGCTTCTTTGCAGGAGGCGGTGGGCGGATACTTGATCAACAGCCACAAGACGATCAGCCCGAACGGAAACACAATTTATGACTTCACCGCTGTATCCGGCTTCTGGTTGACTGCCTCTGCATTCGCCCTGCTGTTGCCTCTTTTTGTCTGGAACGTGAAACAGGAGGATTAAGTGACAGCAGTATCTTGGCTACAGAGAGAATTCATTACTGGCCGCTCTCCCTAAAGACGATTGAACTCGACTCAATCCTCCGCTTTGGATTCGCGTGCCGTCAAATCCTGCACCGCTTTCCGCACGTCCTTGCCTTCGTAAAGCATCGCGTGGACTTGCTCGATGATTGGCGCTTGAATGCCGTGTTTGCGCGCCAGTTCGTGCGCCGAACGCGCATTCGGATAACCTTCCGCCACAGCGGTCATGCTCGCGACGATGGCTTCGGCCTTTTCGCCTTTGCCAAGTCGTTCGCCGAAGCCGCGATTGCGACTGAGCTTCGAGAAACACGTCACCATCAAATCGCCCAAGCCGCTCAGACCTGTGAACGTCTCGGCCTTCGCGCCGCACGCCACGCCGAGTCGCCGCATCTCGGCCACCGCGCGCGTGACGAGCGCGGCCTTTGAGTTGTCACCGAAGCCGAGTCCGTCGCAGACGCCCGCGCCGATGGCGATGACATTCTTCAACGCGCCACCCAGTTCCACACCATGCACGTCGCTGCTCGTATAGACGCGGAAAGCCGGGCTGTGAAACAACGCCTGCACTGTTTGCGCGGCATCAGAGTCCACGCTGGCGGCGACAATGGCCGTGGGAATTCCCTTCGCCACCTCCATCGCAAGCGTCGGGCCGGACATGGCAACGATGCGGGCCTTGGGCGCGTTCTCGACGAGAATGTCCGTCATCGTCTTGCCCGTCTCCAATTCGATGCCCTTCGTCACGCTCACGACCACGCCTGAAAAACTCGCAAGACACTTTGTCGAGTTGCGGAAACCCTTGGATACGCTCGCCACGACGACAAGCTCCGCGCTGCCGGTGGCTTTGGCGGCGTCTGCCTCGCCACGCAAACTGACTGGCAGTTCAATGCCGGGAAGATAACGTTCGTTGCAATGCTTCTGGTTGATGACGGCGACGGTCTCAGGAAAATAATCCCAGATGGAAACCTCGTGATTACGCACGGCGAGATTTTTTGCCAGCGCCGTTCCCCACGCGCCCGCACCAAGAACTGTGATCTTCATTGAGTCGCTTCCTTTTTCCTTAAGTTGAACCGGTTTTCCGTGCCCGCCATGAGCCGCTGGATGTTCGCCTTGTGTTTGTAGATCGCCAACAAACCAATCGCCACGGTGACGACACTGAGCGCCACGTTTTTTTGCAGGCAAATCACCGCTGTCGGCAGTGCGATGGCAGAAACGATGGATGCTATCGAAACGTAGCGCGTGAGCACGAAAGCAAGAATCCACGCGCCCAACGCGATCAAGCACGCCAGCGGCGCAAGCGCCAGGTAAACGCCCGCCGACGTGGCGATGCCTTTGCCGCCTTTGAAACCGAGCCAGCAGGTGTAATTGTGGCCGAGGATGGAACAAAGCCCGCCGAGCAGCGCGGCCATTTCCTGATTCCAAAATTCATCCGTGCTGTTCGGCACGTTGAAAAAATGCGGCGCAACGTGACGCGCCAGGATCACCGCAAGCGAACCTTTCAGCGCATCCACAACCAGCACGAATATGCCCGGCCCTTTGCCGAGAGTACGGAAGACGTTTGTCGCGCCCATGTTTTTGCTGCCGACGGTGCGGATGTCCACACCCTTCGCCTTTCCAACGAGGAAGCCCGTCGGAATCGAGCCGAGCAGATAACCCGCGATCGCAACCGTGATGAACGCCAGCGTGAGCACGAAGACAGTGTAGGTTCGCGAGCGCAGGTTCAAAGTTCAAAGTTCGGCGACCAAAGTTTTGCGCGCACTTTGCCTCTATACTTCCGCCGTCACTTTGCTACCCTGCCCGCGTTATGGCACTTGATGACATTTTGCTCGAGGCAGAGGAAAAAATGGAAAAGACCGAGCAGGTCGTGGTCAATGAATTTGCGGGGGTCCGCACCGGCAAGGCTTCGTCGGCTCTCGTGGAAAACATCCTTGTGGACAGCTACGGCTCGCAGATGCGCATCCGCGAACTCGCGGGCATCACCACGCCCGAGCCGCGCACGTTGAGCATCCAGCCGTGGGACGCCAGCCAGATTCCAGCCATAGAAAAGGCCATCCAAAAGGCGAACCTTGGACTTTCACCCGCCACGCAAGGCAAGGTCATCCGGATTTTCTTTCCTGAACTCAGCCAGGAACGCCGCCAGGAATTCGTCAAAATCATCAAGAAGATGGCCGAGGACGGCCGCGTGGCCATACGCCACGTCCGCCGGGATGCGATGGATCAGCTCAAGAAGCACGCGCATGACAGCGGTGTCACCGAGGACGAGGAAAAGCAGGCGGAGAAGGATTTGCAGAAGCTGACCGATACTTACATCGCCAAGATTGACCAGCACCTCACGACCAAGGAAAAAGAAATCATGACGGTCTGACGGTGTGACGGACGACGGTGGAAACTCTGCGGGCAGCCAAATGTAGCTGCTCAATAGATTGCAAAGCGGTTTGTGGAGACTTCCTCAAAGCGGATCACCGTCTCACCCGGCTTCGCATAACCGAGCTTTCCCCGGATGAGCCGTTCCACGGCCTTTGGATCGTTGCGCAAGGTTTCCACGGAAGTTTTCAACTGACGATTGACCTCTTCCTCCTTTTGAACCTTTGCGTCCAGTCGCAAAACCTCCTGGCGGATGCGCTCGTTCTGACGGATCAAAGGAAGATAACAAACACCGATGCCGAGCAAGCCCGCGACCACCAGCAGACAGACGGCCAGGCGGGTCAGTTTTCCCCAGATGCCAAGATCAACGTTCACGCGCGGAGTAAAGCAGTTGGCCCGCGGGAGCGAAAGTGTTTTTCTTCACCGTGCAAATTTTTTCCAAGCCTTCAGCCGCCCGTCCGCATCGAACGTCAGCCGCAAAAAATAGTCCGGTGATTCCGTTTCGATCATCGGCGGAAAAGCATGTCTGCGACAACCCCAACCACCACAATCATGAAATCCGTACGCAGGCGAAATCATCCTGTATCCACGCCGTGTCACCCATTCCGCAACCATCACCCCGTCCGTGAGCTTTGCCTGTTTGTCAGGCGGACCAAAATCCAGCACCGCTTGATCGAACGAGTAGCTCCCCACACGCGCGTTCCAGTCAACCTTCTGCGTGGCACAACCCGCCAGGAACAACAGGGCACAGAATTGCGGAAAAAGGCAGGAAAACAGTCGTTTCATGGAGACAATTTAGCGCCGCACCTCATCCGCGCAAGCCTTCGCGACGAAGCACCTCAATCATTACGAGTGAGGTAAG
>CAZFNB010000403.1:0-3537 GCA_964520235.1 uncultured Bifidobacterium sp.
ATGAATCTGAATGCCGTGTGCATCGGATCGGTAACGCCACTCCGCCTGAATAGTCGGAACCACATTGGTGGACGGATGGCCTCCGAATTCCACGGCTGACTTCACAATTAACACCCCCAAATCTCCCGATTGCGAAGTTAAGTCAACACGCTGGCGGCTCACACACGAACACAGCAGCAACGGCAAAAAGGCAAAGGCTAAGAATTTCTTCATGGTGTGGATGACAGCCAACGACACAAGTTCAGCAACCCGGCGCACGGGACGCAACGACTGCAACCGCGACGCCATGCCGGGTTAGATGCCATGATGGGTTAGATGCAGCGCATGGTTAGCCGTCATCATTTTGGTAAAGAGTCAAAAGCTCGGGAAACTCCGGTATCAATCTCTGGAACACCCGTCGTGTGTGGATACTTTGTGCGATACTCTTTCGCCATCTTCAAAATCTTGTCATACTTCGAGTCGCGTGGACCGTCCGATGGCGCACCAAAGGTCATCAACGCGCCATCGAGTCGGGTCTCCAATAACTTGATCGCGTCATTCGTACGCCCTGAACGCAAACTATCCAAAACTCGAACTGTCACTGCAATGTCTGTGGCGTCTCGTCCTGCGTGCATCGCTGACACAAGGCTGGCGACTTGAGCGGCCGTGTTTGTGTCTCCACGCTTGGATAGCGATAACACCAACTGCTCATACTGTCCCAACACGCCTCTGTCGTCTTGTGCAGTGGTTGGCTGGGCGGTCGAGCGGAGGCTCACGGAGATAGCAATGGCCAGTGCCCCAACAATCAGCAAGAGAAAGCGTGGTGTTCTCATAGGTGCTCGATGACGGCTAACATCTAGGTAAGCGACAATTTTGTTTGAGGTGTGTCGCCATATTTCTCTGAGCACGAGATTGGGCCTGTGGCAAAAGGCTGTCAAGCGGCGTCCAAAACCGAACTAAGCTAGCGCGTATGGTCAGCCGCCTACCGGGCCAAGCGGGCGGAAAAGTGATTGAATAGCCTCGGTCGCATTCACATCAAGATCATGCCATTCATCTTCTGGCAAAACCGAGTAAACATCTGTATCTGAATCGCCATTATTGACCGACTCGCGAAACTCAATGTTGGAAGGGACGATGGATTGGATTGCGTTTATCACGGTCAACCAACTTGTCTGCGCATCATTTGGCGAGTAGCTCAGTTCAACCAGTCTCTCGTTGATCGTCACGGATGCGGTCTGACCATTTTCTAACGGGTCCACAAACACGGTTATGCCCAGCTTGCCAAGCGCTGTCGCTATCCGCTCAAGTTCATCCGTCAGGCAAGCACGCCAATCCAAGACGAATATGTATTCGCTCTCATTCAGAACAGACGGAAAATCATCAACGTCAAAGCCCGAGTCTTTGACCCAGCGTTCGTATTCGCGCGACGGTTTCGTGATTCCGAACGTCGCCAAAATTTTGTGCGCGGTGTCGAGTGGTATGATCATGCGCTTTTCGTAGCCAACAATCAGGCGGTCAAGATTTCCGCTAAATGTGAGCACGAGATTGAGCCTGTGGCAAAAGGCTGTCAAGCGGCGTCCGGAATGGGACAGGGCTGAAGCATCTCTCCTCTCATCAGCACCCGGCTTCAGCCGGGTGTCGGGAGCCACGAGCGGCGAGCCGTTTTAACGGCTTTCCCCCTCCCGCGAAAAACCGTTGAAACGGTTTTCCAACGTTGCGTCTCTCCACACCGGGCTGAAGCCCGGTGTTAATGAGAGGGAGTCGCACACTTGCGCGCGTCTCGAACCGCCTTCTTCACTTCGCTTCAAACCGGTACTTCCCGCTGCCGACTTCGTAGGTCGCATAGCCGCCTGCGCTGGAGACAAGTTTCGCGGGCTGGATCGTCGCTCCTTGCGGAATGCCGTTCACGGTCACGGTTTTCACATCGGCGGCAGGCACGCTCACCGTCGCCGTCGTGTTCGCGGGCACTTCAATCTGCCAGTCGAACCTGTTCCCATCGCGCTTCCACTCACTGCGGATCGTCCCATAAGGCGAACGATGCGATGCCCTCACCCAGTTCAGGTCGCCGACCAGATGCGGTTTCATGACGATGTGTTTGAAGCCGGGGTTTGCATCGTCCGGCGCGATGCCCGCAGCGTGTTCATACAACCACACCACGAGGTCGCCGATGAGCATGACGTGGTTGCCGGAGTTCATGGAAGGTTCGGCGGTGTTGCCGTTCCACAATTCCCAGATGGTCGTCGCGCCCTGCTCCACCATGTAACCCCAGCTTGGGTATTCCTTCTGCGTGGCGATGGTGTAGCAAAGATCGGGACGCCCGTTCGCCGTGAGCACGCGGTTCAAAAACTGCCCGCCGATGAGGCCGGTGCCGATGTGACCTTTGGTTTCGTTCTCGATCTTGTCCACGAGCCGCGCGAACACTTTTGCCTTCATGTCGTCCGGCACAAGGCCGAACGCCAGCGGCAGCACGCACGCCGTCTGTGAGCCGTTGTCGTAGTAACCTTTCTCGCGGTCGAGGAACTTCGCGTTGAACGCGGCCTTGTATTCATCGGCAAGTTTGCTCCAACGTGCGGCGTCGTCCATTTTGCCGAGTTGCGTCGCGTAGCGCGTCATCAGGTTCAGGTCGTAGTAAAAATAGGACGTTGCCAGCAGCGGCTTCGAGGTCTGGCGAGCGGGATCTTTCGAGTGAATGAGTTCGGGCTGCTCCGGCGGCACGCACCAGTCGCCGTAACTGTCCCTGGAGATGATGTTGTTCGAGGCGAAGGTGAGCATGTGTTCCATCCACAGCTTTGCGCTGGCGTAATCGCGCGAGATCGTCGCCGTGTCGCCGAACTGCCGCTGCAACGCGCTCGGGATGATGATGGCGCTGCTGGGCCAGGTGACGTTGTCGGAATAGATCGGCCAGAAGGCGGGTGCGACGTCGGGGATGCTGCCGTTGGGCCGTTGCGCGTCGGCCATGTCCTGCCGCCACTTCGAGTAGAGGGCCGCGATGTTGAAGAGATACGCCTCGCCCTTGCATTCCTCGGAACGGTCGCCGAGCCAGCCCTGGCGCTCGTCGCGTTGCGGACAATCCGTCGGCATCGAACGGTAATTCCCCTTCGTGCCCCAGACGATGTTGTGATAGATGCGATTGATGAGTTCGTTCGAGCACGCGAATTCACCTGCCACCGGGAGATCGTCGTGAACGACCTGGCCTTCGAGCGCGTCGAGCGTCGGCCTGCCCGGAAACCCGGTGACCTCGACGAAACGAAATCCGTGATACGTGAAACGCGGCTGCCAGGTTTCCGTCCCCCGCCCTTTCAACGTGTAACGATCCGTCACCTGCGCGCCGCGAAGATTCGCCATGTAAAGCGTGCCGTCGGAATTCGTCGTCTCCGCGTGACGCAACTGAACGGTCGTGCCCGCCGCTCCGCGCACTTTCAACCGGCACCAGCCGACCATGTTCTGGCCCATGTCGAAAACGTACAGGCCCGGTTTGGGTTCCGTGATGGCGATGGGCTTCAACTTTTCCGTGACGCGGATCGGCTCTGCCATCTGCGCAGCGAGCCTGCCTGCGGG
>CAZFNB010000404.1:0-3535 GCA_964520235.1 uncultured Bifidobacterium sp.
CCGCGTGTCGCCGCCGGCTTCTGCCGCCAGGCGGTCTTTCACGGCTTCGACTTCCTGAAGAATCGGTTCAGCCTTCATATTCAATCTCTCCCATCAATTGCAGCGGCGAACACACCACGGGTAGTTGATACCCGTGCTGCTCTGCCACGGGGCGCAGCCGTCGCAAAATCATCGCGTTCGCCAGATGTTTCATATTCCACGTCAGAAGATAATCCACCCGATGCGCCGTGGCGACGGCCAAATGTGTCGCATCCGCCTTGGCTTTTTCCGGCAACGCACCCGTCACCAGAAATGCCTCCGCCAGTTCATCCACTGCCTGCGTGCGACGCAGCACCGTCAACGTGCTCAAAACTTCCAACCGCTGACGACTTGCTTTCGGGTCACCGTCCGCCGCCTCGCGCAATACTTCCGCCGAAATCACGCACTCAAAATACGGCCGCCGCAACCGCCACCAATCCTTCGTCCAGACGTGCCACTGATGTGCCACCGTGCGCGTTTTCGGACGTGCCACCAGATACCTCACCACGCTCGTCTCGATGTAAACGGATTCCATTCTTCAACGAACTGCATCGCGCCGGGCAAATACGATACACGGCTTGATTTCCTCTTTAAGAATTTCCAAATGAGTTTGCTGTTTCAATATTCTGATAAATTTGCTGCCAGCGATCACGTTCGTTCCAGTGATGTCCCCAACCTTGACCGAAGTCTCCCAGCGATCTTCGGTAGTCAAACGAACCATCATCCTCGATGAACCCGAATTCCTTGAACATTTTAAGAACACTTGCTTCGTCTTGGCATTCTTTCCGACTTGATCCCGTGATATACACACGAAACCACCAGAAGGCTTTGTCATTGCCAAAGAGTTTGATCAGCAGATCGCCAACTTCTTTATGTGTTACGTCTATATTACCAATCCGTCGGTACATCCCATGACCGGCGACTTTGAGTGCCGACATCAAAATCACTCCGACACCAATGCACCAGTATAGCTGTCCTCGACGGTTGAGATCCCCCGCAACGGTATGCCCAACGATTCGGAACATTTCTTGGACTTGCCGTGGAGGCATTCTCAATGCCCTTACGAGTTGAATGATGTCTTTGACGCGATAGCCATGGTCCCCCATTAAGCTGATTCGCTTGTCCTCTCGTTCTAAATAGAACCTTGCGTAATGGTCGGCCAACCTTTGCAAATCGGTTTCAGCCGGTTCTGGCAGCGCAACCATCCGTTGGGCGAATTTGCGGAAGTAATCAGAGAATTTGAGATTCTCACCAAATAGCGCCTTCGCGGAACACTCAAGCTGGTCGTAATCAATCGCAAGCACAAAGACTAGGCCGTGAATATCGAACACGTGCTTGATAGTTTCCAAATAGCTGATGGCGAAATCGGGACGACAGCGGTCGAGTTCATCAACAAAGAGAAATGCCTTTGGGCTATCGCCTCCCAAAACTTCCCGTAGTGCGTCACGAAGCTTTTGCAGCGCCCTCGTTCGTTCCTCATAAAGCGACACGAAATCTGGAGCTTTGGGTTGTCGTGCCTTCTTTTTGTCTTCCGCGAACTCACCGGCAGAAACCGGGTCAAGCCCTGACCAGTGTGAAACCAAATCGTTTGCCATGCCAACAACGAACCAACCAACATCCTTGGCTGCTTCACGAAGTCGCCCTGCGGCCTCTTTTGTCGATTCATCCACGCCCACAGTTTTGATTAGAGCATTGACCACGGAAAGAAGGGGATCGCCGCAATAATCACTCTCCCATGCGTTCAGGATAATTGGCTTGGGAATTGTCAGGTCAGCTTCCTTTCTCTTGTCCAAATCGGACTTCCACATGGAAAGGAAAGTTGTTTTGCCCGCGCCAAACGGAGCATTCAATGCAATCACAAGCCCACCCTCGATAAAGTCGTGTTCGACCATTAAAAACCGCTCCAGCTTTTCACTAAACGGCTTGAGGCCGAGTTTATCGTGTTCGTCAAAAGTCAGCTTGATTATCTCGCTCACAAAAACGTTTCCCTCAATACAACCACTTCTCAATCTTCCCGCCCGCATCGAGTGTCACGCCCTGACGGCGGAAGGCCCAGCACATGTAGCTGACACTCACGAAATACGACGCGGGCACGCGGTTGGCCGTGCAGATTTTCACGCCCAGCAACGTCGTCTTGCCCCCGAAACCCATCGGGCCGATGCCGAGGTCATTCGCGGTTTTGAGAATGTCCTGTTCGAGCGCGTCGAGTTTGGGTTCGGCGTTGCGGTCGTCGAGGCGTCGGAGGAATTGCGTCTTGCTCATCTCGTAGCCGGTGGCGCGGTCGCCGCCGATGCACACGCCGAGAATACCCGGGCCGCAGCCTTTGCCCTGCGCCTGCAACACCGCGTCGAGGATCGCCTTGCGACAGCCGTCGAGGTCGCGATTCGCGTGGAGGCCGTCGTCGGGCAGCGAGTATTGCGCGCCGACGTTTTCGCAACCGCCGCCCTTGAGCGCGAGGCGCACGGCGACTTCGTCGCTGCGATGTTGATGAAAGTGAAACGCGGGCGCGCCCGGGCCGCAGTTCGTGCCGTCGTTCTTGCCGGTGAGTGAATCCACGGAGTTCTGGCGGAGATAACCTTTGTTCGTCGCGGCTTTCACCGCTTCGCGGGCGGTTTCGGCGAAGGTGATCTGGTCGTAACCAACCGGGCAATCCACGTAGAACAGGATGCTGCCGGTGTCCTGGCAGATGGGCTGCGATTTATTTTTCGCCAGCGCGATGTTCTGGTCCACAATCTTGAGCGCGTTCTGCGCGAGCGAACCTTTCTTCTCGTTCTCCAGTGACGTAAGGATGGCTTGGTGGACGTCGTCAGGAATCTCAGCAGACGTGCGGCGGATCAGTTCGATCAGGGAATTCAGCAATTCGCTCATAAATACAGTCTCAGCGTAGGGGTTTCAGCGGGGAGCGTCAACGTAGCGCCGCGCAACATCCGTCGGGCGCGTTGACGCGGCCTGTGCTGCTGGTTAATTTGCACGCAGGCCATGATTGCCAGCAACATCACCAAGACGAACACAGCGACGGGGTTTCGCACCGGCGACGAGCGGCTCATCAAGCTCACTGCCAGGGCCGGGGACAAGGTGAGCACGTTGCTGAACAAACAGGGCAGGCCGGGCGGTGTGTTGCGTGTGGCTGTAGTGGGCGGCGGCTGCTCGGGGTTGCAATACAAGATGGATTTGCAGGACGGCCCGGCGAACCGCGATTTCGTCGTGGAATCCGCCGGCGTGAAGGTGGTGGTTGATCCGAAGAGCGCGCTTTATGTGACGGGCAGCGAACTGGACTACTCGGACTCGCTGACCGAAGACGGGTTCAAGGTGAAAAACCCGAACGCCGCGACGAGTTGTTCCTGCGGCGAAAGTTTCAGCGCGTGATGACGGACAACTTCGCCCTGTTGAAGCAACCGCGTCGTCCGTGGCTTGACGCGGACGAGTTGAAGGCGGCATTTCACGCACTTTCGGCGGAAACACATCCCGACCGTTTTCACAACGCCTCCGAACCTGAAAAGATCGCAGCCAACGTCAT
>CAZFNB010000405.1:0-3533 GCA_964520235.1 uncultured Bifidobacterium sp.
ACAGGTGAGCGATGGCCTCGGAAGAATTTGTCCGAAACCCAGCCGGCTGTGAACGAGCCGATCACCGCCACCATCGGCATCAGGTTCATCGTCCAGAGAACCGCCTTCGGTTTCTGGGACAGGTCAAGATGCAACTGTTCCACGAAGTAAAGGACTGCGAGCTGGTCGGAACTGTTTCGCACCGCGCCCGTGCAGGCATAGGCCAACGCATAAAACCAGACCAAAGGATGCGTGAAAATCGTGATGAACGACTGCTTCAAACTGGTGCGCGTGTCTTGATCGGTTGAGGTGGTGTCATCATGAACCACCCCGGCATAACCCGCCTGCTCAGGAGATTCCTTGGGAATGAACACAAGGAGGACAGCGACGAACGCCGTGAACAATGGCGGAATGCGGAACAGCCAGCGCCATTCATCTTTGGCCACCATGAATCCCGCAAAGGCAAAACCAGCCAGAATCACCGGTGCGAGATTATTGATGGCGAACTGTCCGGACTGGATCATGAAGCCGAAAATGCCCGCAAACGTACCGCGCTCCGAACGATTGAACCAGGCAGCGTTGATTTTGATCATGCCCGGCGCTCCGAACGATTGAAACCAGCCGTTCAACAACCAGATCAACGCGAAGGTTGAAAATGTGCCGACGAACGATCCAAACCCGAAGAACAGGTTGACCGCGATCGTGCCGGCCGCGCCGATGAGCATGGCCGCCTTGCCGCCTATGCGATCCGTGAGCAGGCCATTGACCAACTGGCCTGTGCCGTAGGCGATTGACCACACACTCAACATGTCCGCAATCTGGGTTTTGCTGAACCCGAATTCCGAAATCATTCCCGGCGTCGCAAAACGGAAATTGTAACGGCACATGTAGTAGGAGGCATACATGAGGCCGAGGATGAACCAGTTCAATCCGCGGCGGGCACGGAAACCGGGAGGATACGTCGGGCGGGCGGGAGTTGATGAGGGCGTTGCGCTCATGCGGCGTTGGAATCGTGTCTCGGGCGCATCGAAATTTGTGCTGAGGTAAGCAAAGAAGCGGGCGACGGTCAAACCTTCGTTGCCTTTCGCATTTTTCCACCCGCGCTCTCTGTTTTTTCTTGTGCAGCCGATGCAAAACCCTAAAACGCCTCTGCCAATTGCGTTTTACATGACGAAACAACAGATTCAAACCCTCGCCCGGAAACACGGCACGCCGCTCGTGATCGTGGATCACGACGAAATCCGCCGCAATTACTCGGCGTTCCGCAAGCATCTGCCCCGCGTGCAATGTTACTTCGCGGTAAAGGCCAACGCCGAGCCGTCCATCGTGCGGACACTTTACAAGGCGGGCGCAAGCTTCGACGTGGCATCGCTCCCGGAGTTCATGCTGGTTTACGAGAACATCAAAAAGCTTCCGGCAAAAACGCAACAGGATTTCATCTGGGACAAAATCATTTACGCCAATCCCACGAAGCCGAAGGAAACGCTTCTGGCGCTCGACAAATACAAACCGCTCGTCACTTACGACAACGAGACCGAGTTGCACAAGATCAAGAAATACGCGCCGCACGCGGGCGTGGTGTTGCGGCTTGCGGTGGCCAACACCGGTTCGCAGTGTGAACTCTCAAACAAATTTGGGTGCGAGCCGGGCGAGGCGGTGGATCTGATTCTCGCCGCATTCAAGCTTGGCCTCGTGGTGGAGGGACTCAGTTTTCACGTCGGCAGCCAGTGCACAAACTTCGAGAACTTTGTGCAGGCGTTCAACGCCGCCGCCGCCGTGATGAAGGAATCCCGCGAGCGCGGCCACGAGATCAAGATTCTCGACATCGGCGGTGGTTTCCCCGCGCCTTACAACAAACACGTCAAACCGTTCCCGGAACTGGCGCGTGTCATCAACGCGGAGATTGACCGGCTGTTTGCGCCGGACATCCAGATTCTCGCCGAGCCGGGACGGTTTCTTGTGGCCACGGCTGCGACATCCGTGGCGCGCGTCATCGGCAAAGCCGTGCGCAACGGCAAGCGTTGTTACTACATTGACGACAGCGTGTATCACACGTTCAGCGGAATCATCTTTGATCATTGCCAGTATCCGTTGAAATCGTTCAAGTCCGGAAAGAAGGAGGTGTGCGCGGTGTTCGGCCAGACCTGCGACGGCCTGGATTGCATCTCACAATCGGATTTACTGCCGGACCTGGAGATAGACGATCTGGTCTATGCGGAAAACATCGGCGCGTATGGCAGCGCGTCGGCGACCTACTTCAACGGCTTTCCACCGGCGAAAGTCATCCACATCAACGAATGATTGCATGAACATTTCACCTGTCCGGATGCTATGCAGCGTTGTCTGTGCGGCATTGCTGGTTGAAAGTGACCGTGCTTTTGCCAATGAGCTCACTTCGACTGCGCGTACAGATGTCACGGACCCTGTCGAGTATTTTCGCAACCATTTTTATCCGCACGAGCCGTTTTATTTTGTGGCCGGGCCGGATTCGCCAAACGCAAAGTTTCAATACAGTTTCAAATATCAGCTTGTGGATGAGAGCAGCGGGCTGGCGACGAATCTGCCGCCGGTCACAAACCTTTTTGCGGCTTTCACTCAAACGTCGCTTTGGGACTGGAACAAGGCGTCTGCGCCGTTTGAGGACAGCAGTTACAAACCGGAACTGTTGTATTCACATTCCCGGATTGCACATGCCGGAGAGCCGGAATGGCTGCGTCTGGATCTACAGACCGGTGTGATGCATGAATCGAACGGGCGTGATGGCGAGGCGTCGCGCAGCTTGAACATCGCGTATTTGAGGCCGCGCCTTTTGCTGGGCCGTGCGGATGACTGGCAGGTTTCGCTTTCGCCGCGCGGGTGGTTTTATGTCGGCGACCTCGATGATAACCGTGACCTGCCGCGCTATCGCGGCTACGCGGATCTGCGGCTGGTGGTTGGCAAGGCGGATGGAATCCAGCTCGCGGCGCTAGGGCGCATGGGGAATCGCGCGGATCGTGGAAGCGTGCAACTGGACCTCACGTTTCCGCTGCGCCGCTTCAGCAAGTGGGCGGGCCTCACCTGGTATCTGCACGCACAATATTTCGAGGGCTACGGTGAAAGTCTCCTTCACTACAACGAACGCAGCACGGCGTATCGTTTCGGATTTTCCATTTTCCGCTGAACCAGGCCGGGTGTGCGGTCAAACGCACAGTTCACGTCTTCGCTGGCTTGTGGCAGAAGTTGCCGCGAACCAAACTATATCAATTTACAAGTGGCGCGGGATTCCTAGACTTTCCGTCGCGACAGAGATAACGAAATGCGTCAATTCATCAACATAGCCACGAACGCCTTCATGGAGCTGGTGCGCCAGCCGGTGTTTCTGCTTTTGATGACGGCCTCCGCCTCGTTCGAGATATTTCTCGCCACACCATTTTATTTCGCGTTCGGTGACGAGCCGAAGCTGGTCAAGAACAGCGTGCTGGCGGTGATGTTGCTGGCGGGCCTGTTCGGCGCGGTGTTGAGCGCATCAGCCTCTCTTGCCCGGGAAATCCGCACCGGCACGGCGCTGGCAGTCC
>CAZFNB010000406.1:0-3518 GCA_964520235.1 uncultured Bifidobacterium sp.
GAATTGGGGAAACGCCGCCGCGTGGGTGGCCAGCGCAGGCACATTTGTGTTCGCTCCGGCATTCGCCACGGACACGGGGAGAGCTTTGCTTTCACTCCAACGCCATTCGATGATGGGCCGCATGTCACCGCTCATGCCCTTGAGCCGGAAGAGCGCGGCGCAAATCAGGCCGAATGCAACGACACTCAACGTCACGCCGAAGCGCAGCCGAGTCTGCGCCCGCGAGAGAAACGTCCACCACACGAGCAACGCAATCGCGATGACGATGATGATCTGATAGGTGATGAGATTGCGTTTCTGAAACGGCCAATCGCCCTGGGCTTGGGCGTAGATGATGGCGATGAGTCCCAGCGCAAGAATCCGCACACCCTGCCACCAACGGATTTGTGGACGGGTTTGGGGTTGCTTCAAGTCAGCGTCGCTCACTGCACGACATCATGGGCGAACGGCGGTGGAAACTCAATTTAGAGTCTTGAGCTTGCCCGACAAAACGAAGTGTGATTCAATCCTAACCGTCGTTCACCTGACATGTAAGCCAGAAATTCAGACGTGCATCAGCGCCACGAACTGCCTTGTGAAATTCAAAACAACAATTGAGGCAGCAATCACAAGTCTGCTCCTGTCGTATGCTTTAATTGCAAGAGGCGCAGGCGTTACAATCATCACACACGGGTTAAATGGCAACGCCGATGGCTGGGTAACTGGAATGGCAAATCAAATCCCCAATTACACAATTTTCCCCGGAAGCAGCAGCACTTTTTACAAGTTCTTTTTCGTTTCCATCGGCGGCGGCTCTTATCAGATCACATGGGCACGGCTTAGTGGCGGTCTGCCGACTTCTACCGATTCTGGAGAAATCATAGTTGCATTGGATTGGAGTCAGTTGGCGGACGGAAATTCTTTTAACACCCATCAAATTGCAGGCGTTGTGGTGTCTGTTTTGCAAAGCACGAATTTTATTTCAGAATTGAATGGGCATGCAGTGTGTGAGCTTCCACTTCATCTTGTCGGACATAGCCGAGGTGGTTCGGTTATGTCCGAAGTTAGTTTGCGCCTCGGCACTAATGGCATGTGGGTTGACCATCTGACAACTCTCGATCCCCATCCACTAAACAACGACGGCTTTTCGGATACCCCGTTTTATACTGCAATCGACGCCCCTGTACGAACTTATCAGAATGTTCTTTTCCACGATAACTACTGGCAGAATATCTCTTTCTTTGTGTATGGCGAACAGGTTTCGGGGGCATACGTCCGGGAACTTTACAACCTATATGGCGGCTATGAGTCCTCAGCCTTCTTCTATGAACATGCCAATGTCCATCTCTGGTATCACGGTACTTTGGATGAGCGAAATCCGGGTGATGACACGGAAGCTCAAATCACCAGCACAGAATTCAACAATTGGTATATGCCCTATGAGCAATTCAGTTACAAAGCAGGTTTCTTTTACAGTTTGATTGGACGCGGCAACCGAACTAGCACCGACCAACCAGTCGGTCCTGGATACCCAGCGATTCGTGATGGATATAACCAAACATGGGATCTTGGTGCTGGCCAAACCGGAAACCGCACATCCCTGCCCACCAATAACGGTAGCTGGCCCAACGTGATGAAATTTAATCTGCTCAGTACGAATACCGCTCCACAGGGAACTAACATTTCTGTGAAATACTTTTATCAGTGGGCACAGCCGGGAACGATTACGGCGACTTTGGGCTTTTATCTTGATGATGATTTCAATCCCTACAACACTAACAGCCGGCTTCTTCAACAAATAACTGTGCCAGGCAACGGCGCTTCATTCGTCAGCTTTCAAACATTGAACCTGGCTCTTAACACAACGAACGCACCCGTGGGCAACCATGCTCTTTATGCAAAAATTACCGGCGGAGGTAAAACTCGCTATCTTTACGCGCCTGAAATTCTAACCGTCACGCCACCGCCAGACACAACTTCTCCAACAATTTCGATCACCAATCCGCCGAGCGCGAAGACTTACACGAATTCGCAACTTGTCACCATCTCAGCGACAGCCACTGACAATGTTGCTGTTGCGAGCGTAGAGTTCTATGACGGTTCAACTCTCAAGGGCACAGATACGTCCTCTGCTTATACGTACGATTGGTCCTTCACCGCAGCGGACAACGGCGCACATGTCTGGACAGCTCGCGCCTACGATGCCGCAGGCAATGTAAAAACTTCCAGCCCCATTACGCTGACAGTAAGCATTGACATCACATCGCCAACGGTTGTGATTTCCAGTCCAGCCAGCGGAGCAAATCTCACGACCTCGCCAACCACAGTCTCCGGCACGGCTACTGATCCCGGTTCGCCCAGCAGCGGTTTGAATCTGGTGGAGGTGCGGCTCAATAGTGGAAGCTGGTCGAATGCGACGGGTACGACAAGTTGGACGAGGAGTGTGACGTTGTTACCTTGCGGGAACACGATTGAAGCCCGCAGCCGGGACGCAGCCGGAAATTATTCATCCATCGCGTCAAACTTTGTCACCTACATTTCCGCCAACATTTCACCGAATACACCAACCAACGTTTCCCCAGCAGCCGGTGCAAGGAACGTCTCGGTCACACCTACGTTACAAGCAACGGCATTCAGCGACCCGGATCCAGCTTGCCTCGGCGATATTCATGCTGCCAGTCAGTGGCAAGTGCTCACGCCGGGCGCTGTCGTAGTCGCGGACAGCGGGACTGACACGGTGAACAAGGTCAGTTGGATAATTCCAGCAGGGAAGCTTTACTATGGCAGCAATTATCAATGGCAAGTTCGCTATCGTGATAGCCGCAATGGATGGAGCAGCTATTCGACGCGGACCTTCTTCACCAACAGCGGCCCGTTCCTTGAGGGCACGAAGCAGGGCACGAACATCGTCTTCAATTGGCCGACTAACGCACCTGGTTTCACCCTCCAATGGTCAACGAATCTTGGAACAATGATCTGGAGCAATTCAACGCCGTCACCGGTGATCGTGAACGGACAGTACGCAGTGACAAACAACATGACGAACAAGTTCAGGTTCTATCGGTTGAAGAAGTGACATGTTGTCACTTCAATCAGGCGCGCCTGGCCGCGTCCGGTTTTGAAACCTGGAGTTTGAAGATGACCTCCTCGGGCTGGAGGACTCCGGCAAGAAACCGCTCGAACATCACCGGCTCGATGTTGATGAAGAAATCCAGCCAGCTCAGGACGGCGAAGTTGCTGAAATGGAATTTTTTCACCAGCACGACGAAGCGCGCCGGGCTGTTGTAATTGGTGCGATGGCCAAGCTTCCACTTCTCGTAGAACTTCAACTTGCGCCCGGTGATGTCCTCGTAGTTGTCAAACGAACGGATGCCAAAGGGAATCCGGTGATCCGGCTCGCTATAAAATTTTGTGCTCAGAAAAAACGGAACGCGCACATCAATGACGCCGCCGGGTCTGGTGACGCGGTGAAGCTCGGTGACGACCGCGTTGAAATTGCCCATGTGTTCAAGAATGTGCGAGCAAAGCACCTCATCAAA
>CAZFNB010000407.1:0-3506 GCA_964520235.1 uncultured Bifidobacterium sp.
ATCAAAGATTCCATCAAGAAAGCCTACGGCAAGAAGGGCGAGGAGATCGTGAAGATGAACATCGCCGCAGTGGATACCACGTTGGCGAATCTCTTCGAGGTCAAAGTGCCTGAGAAGGCGGAAAGCGCTGTGACCATCCGTCCGGCGATTCCGGCGCAAGCGCCCGCGTTTGTGCGCAATGTCCTCGGCCCGATTGCTGCCGGTTGTGGCGACCGCGTGCCCGTCAGCGCGATGCCGTGCGACGGGACGTTCCCGACGGCAACCGCGAAATGGGAGAAACGCAATCTCGCCACGGAAGTTCCGGTTTGGGACCCGAATGTCTGTATCCAATGCGGCAAGTGCGTGTTCGTCTGTCCGCATGCCACGATCCGCAGCAAGGTGTTTGATCCGTCCCACAATCACGCGCCCGAGACGTTCAAGTCTGCTCCGGCCCGTTCGCCCGAGTGGAAGGGGAAGAAATTCTCCATCCAGGTCGCGGTCGAGGATTGCACGGGTTGCGGCGTGTGCGTGGATGTCTGTCCGGCGCGCAACAAATCCGAGGCGAAACTCAAAGCCATCAACATGCGTCCGCAAGCGCCGCTACGCGATGCAGAGGTGAAGAACTGGGATTATTTCCTCAACATTCCGGAACTGGATCGCCGGAAAGTTTCCACCGACAATGTGCGCGGGATGCAGGCGCTCGAACCGTTGTTCGAGTTCTCCGGCGCGTGTGCCGGTTGCGGCGAGACGCCGTACATCAAACTGCTTACTCAATTATTCGGCGACCGCATGGTCGTGGCGAACGCCACAGGTTGTTCCTCGATCTACGGGGGCAACCTGCCGACTACGCCTTACGCGCAGAACAAGAACGGGCGCGGCCCGGCTTGGTGTAACTCGCTGTTCGAGGACAATGCGGAATTCGGGCTTGGCTTCCGCGTCAGTTTGGACAAGCAACGCGAATTCGCTGCTGAACTGTTACGCAAGCTGGCGCCGAGCGTCGGCAGCGATCTGGTGGAAAACATTCTGCTCGCCGACCAGAAGGATGAAGCGGGCATCTTCGATCAACGCGAACGTATCGTCGAATTAAAGAAGCGCCTGGCGGGCATCGAATCACCGGAAGCCAAGCGGTTGCTCACGGTCGCCGACATGCTGGTCCGCAAGAGCGTCTGGATCATCGGCGGCGACGGCTGGGGCTACGACATCGGCTACGGCGGACTCGATCACGTGCTCGCAAGCGGCCGCAACGTGAAAGTGCTGTTGCTCGACACGGAGGTTTATTCCAACACTGGCGGTCAGGCGTCCAAATCCACGCCGCGCGGCGCGGTGGCGAAGTTTGCTGCGAGCGGCAAGCCGGCGGCGAAGAAGGACCTCGGTCTCATCGCGATGACCTACGGCAATATCTACGTTGGTTGCGTGGCGATGGGCGCGAAGGACGAGCACACGCTCAAGACGTTCCTCGAAGCAGAGGCTTACGACGGTCCGGCGATCATCATCGCGTATTCGCATTGCATTGCGCACGGCATCAACATGGCCACCGGTCTGCAAAACCAGAAAGCTGCGGTGAACTCCGGCCACTGGCTGTTGTATCGCTACAACCCGGATCGTGCCACGAAGGGCGAGAATCCGTTACAACTCGACTCGCAATCGCCACGTATCAAACTCGGCGAATATCGCGCGCTGGAAAATCGCTTCAAGATGTTGGACAAGAGTCATCCTGAGCAGGCGAAGGCGTTGCTCGCGCAAGCGCAGGAGGAAGTGAACCTGCGGTGGAAGTTGTATCAACATCTCGCCGCGCGCGATTTGAAAGCTGCGGCTGAAGGGCAGGGAGCGCCGGCCAAAACTGCAGCGACCGTGGAGAATTGAACATGGACCTGAAGATGTCTTGGACTGCGGCGGGAAGCAAAGCGCCACGCCGCTTTGGAAATGTGTCGCCTGCAATTTGTGTGCTTTTCATGGCTGGCGAAAGCGGTGTCGTCGCTGCGCTTTGCCACCGCAGTCCAAAATAACCACTGAAAAAATTATGGACCTCAGCACAACCTATCTCGGCCTGAAACTTCGCTCCCCGCTCGTGCCGTCGGCGGCGCAACCGCTCACGGAGAACGTGGACAACCTCAAGCGCATGGAAGACGCCGGTGCGGCGGCCGTGGTGATGCACTCGCTGTTCGAGGAACAATTGTCGCTCGAACGTCGCGAGTTGTTTGAAAGCATGACGCAGGGAACAGAGAGCTTCGCCGAAGCGTTGACATACTTTCCCGAGCCGGAGGAGTTCCACGTCGGGCCGGAGCTGTATCTGAAAAACATCCAGAAGGCAAAGGCATCGGTGAAGATTCCCATAATTGCGAGCCTGAATGGTTCCACGGCTGGCGGCTGGGTGGAGTATGCGCGTCAGATCGAGAAAGCCGGCGCGGATGCGATTGAACTGAACATCTATTGGATTCCCACTGATCCGTCACTGAGTTCCATCCGCATCGAGGACACCTATGTGGAGATCCTTCGTTCAGTGAAACAGCAGGTGGACATTCCGGTGGCGGTGAAGCTGAGTCCGTTTTTCACCAACTTTGCGAACATGGCGCGGCGACTCGAAGCGGCGGGGGCGGACGGCTTGACGCTGTTCAATCGCTTCTATCAGCCAGACATGGACCTGGAATCGCTCGAAGTCACACCGAACATTCTGTTGAGCACGCCGATGGCGATGCGCGTGCCGTTGCGGTGGATTGCCATCCTGCGCGATCAAGTCGGTTTGAGCCTCGCGGCGACGAGCGGCATTCACCGAGCGACTGACGCGATCAAGATGCTCATGGCGGGTGCCGACGTGACGATGATGTGTTCGGCATTGTTGCGACATGGCGTGAAGCACATCACTACCGTGGAGAACGATATTCGGGCCTGGATGGAGGAGCACGACTACGAGTCTGTGGAGCAGCTACAGGGCAGCATGAGCCAGAAGAACTGTCCCGATCCGGCGGCATTCGAGCGGGCGCAATACATGCGGGCTGTTTCGAGCTATCGAGCTTGATGCCGGAGGCGGTTGGTTCTTAATCGTAATCTTTTTCTTAATCTCTCCCGTGGCGATTAAGATTAAGAACAAGATTAAGATTAAGAACCGGAGAGGACAGCGTCGGCTTGCTTCCCGCGCTCGGCAACTCTACTCTGCCCACGTTCGTTGACGTGGAAAAACAGTCTTGAACCCGAAGTTTATAATCAGCACATCCGGTTTCACGACTTTAGACTCAAGACCTTAAACTTTAGACTAATCAAATGCTCGGCGAAGGCATCATCAAAGGTATGGCGGAGACGGCCAGGAATTTCCTCGGCAGTTACGTCAGCGCTGAGCGTTTGACCACGGTGCAATATCCGGAGGAAACGATTCCGCCACACGAGAACGCCCGGCAGTTTCCTTTCTTGGTTTACGATGGGGACGACTGGCAAAAAGGACTGCGCTGCGTGTCCTGTCAGATTTGCGAAAAGGAATGCCCGCCCAAGTGCATCTACATCGTCAAGAGCAAGGACAAGAAGCCGGACTACAA
>CAZFNB010000408.1:0-3502 GCA_964520235.1 uncultured Bifidobacterium sp.
AGGCTCTTGACGTGGGATTCCCCGCTGAATTCCTCTCCGAGATCATACGCGGGAAAAACCAGCGCGCCGCCGGCATGTTCCTCCTCGCACAAACCAAAAAGATTCGCGGCGTAACCGATCTGCGTCTTCACCTCTTTTTTGCAATAACCGAAATAATTGTCCGCGATGATGGTGACGATCACACCCGTTTCATCGCGACAGGTGAGCTTGAACGCCTGGCCGTTGTTGTAGAGCTCGCGCTCGTCCTTCCAGCATGCGCCGTCGCGACGCTGCCGGGGCGTGGCCGCGTCCCAATGCGGCAGGCCCGCGTCCTTCTTCGTCACGGTCGTCAGATGTGGCGCGAGCACCACGCATCCGGTGTGCCCCGTCCAATGTTCCGCGTCCAGACCGGCATCGTTCGCGGGCAGGCTCGGATCGCCGCCGTTGCCGAAGATGCTCTCCACAAAATCCAGGTTGCTCACCAGATTGCCCGGCGCAAAGAAACGGACCTCCATGCTCTTCTCCGGCGTGAACCCCGGCACTTCAGGGCACACAACAGGCCGCAACAACAGTGAGACGAAACACTCCGCGGGCTTCGGCTGCGTGGCGGTGAACGGCAGGCGCATCAAGGAACTTGGCGGCGTCAACGCCAGCGCCAGCATCCGCGCGAACGTCAGCTTCGGCACTCCAATCTTGTCATCGGGGATCGGCAGGCCGCCCTCGGCCACGTGAAAAATTCCCGCCGTCGTCCGCCGGTCGCTGCGCGGATTGTGCAACACGCCCTGCCGCACGCGATACGAGTTGATGATGTCCGAACTGAACTCATCCCGATCCACCGGCAACGACAACACCCGCGCCATCCCCGCCCGATCCAGCGTCAGCGTCCGCAACGGCAGCTTCGGCACGGGCACATCCTGGAGATAATCGTAGAGAAACGTCTGGATGCGCTGGTCCGCCGGGCACAGATGCGTGGCCAGCAACCGCTCCTTCTCCCGGAACTGCGCCACCAGCGAAGCGATGGCGTCGTTGAACTCCACACCGTCACTCGCGGCCACCGGCTCGAAGCCGAGCATGGCCAGCTTGACGTTGATCTGCGAAATCAGATGGCTGTCGGGATTGGTCTGCATCGTTGGGCGGATTGAGTCTGTCATCCTCGTGTATCGTGCGAAGCCCGCGCAACGAATTCAAGAATCTCCCGCCATGAAAATGCCTTTTGCAACCGCCACCCACCATGAATCCAATCGCCATCCGCCTCCACCGTTCATCCTGAAATCCACAGACCGACCCTCCAATGCGTTGTCGGTTTTAGAAGGCTGATATATGAGCAGGCGCGCGTGCCAATCTTGAATGTTTCCCCCGATTCAATGGCCGTGAAGCTGCCAAATGTGAATAGCCGCAGGTGACAACCCGCGGGAAGAATGCCGAATGTGCGACCCTACGGGGTCGAATTTGTTTTTCGCTCAACCGTGGGCTTACGCCCACGGCTATTCATGTTTTGTCCCTTCGGGACAATCGAGAGAAACCTCAAGATGCACACGGTTGATGCGGAATGAACACGGCTGGACAAGCCAAAACCCCGCGCTTAATCTCAAAATCACAAGCCATGTTTTACAGCAATCCAGTTATTTATTATCTCTGTTAGGCGTTTCCGCCGTACCGTGGCAGCCGACACCAAAATTCAAGACGTCGCCCTGACCTATATCCGCAAAGCAGTCGTTGGTGGATGTAGCAGGTGGCCCACGACTACCCTCGGCTTGCTGCATCCGTCTCTCGTAGATCGGTTGTCATTGGCTGATGGAGAGTTGGTGTTGGTGAGCGCATTTTTCTCCCCTGAGAGTTGGTATGCGTTCACCACGCGCCGCATCGTCAGCCAGTTTCACGGCACATTCCATTCGCTTGATCCATCACGCGGCATCCGCGATGACTTCGGCAATTTCAAGGGTTACGGCCCAGACCGTGGAGCGGATACATTGCCGGAGGTTGGTGCTGTGCGTCGCGAAGTTGCGACGATCACGGCCACGGAGTCGCGGGCGGTCGTTCGTTTTGAGTTCGAGACGTGGGAGGCATCCATGCTTCCGATCCACGCCGCCCGTTATTGGGTTGTGAAGCATCCGGCCATTGATAAGTTGATGACCATAGCAGAGCGTGAGAGCTACAGAACCAAAATCGGCTAACCATGAAGGGGTCATGAGTTCCAAATCTTTCAAATCGCATCACTGCTCGTTGGTTTTGCGGCTCGACAGTATTGGGGTCACGGAGTATGTAGGACTTCATGGTGTCTGCACGTTCGGCCATTGTTTTTGTCCGATGCGCGAGTCCCACAACCTGGGCTGCGGCATCCTGTTCTGCGGAACGCAACCCACGCTCCCACCAGAGATCTGACGCCGCTTCCGCCCACTGCGAAAACCATACCGACTAGGCATCATGAAGCGTCTCGCGAGCATCGCAACCTTTTCGCTCTTATTTGTCGGATGCGCTTCGCATCGCCATGCACAGAGTGATTTCTATTTTCTGCCTTGCTCACCAAAGGCGTCAGTTTCATTCGAAGGTGAGACTCAGACAGGTCGCGGTATTCATCGGCTTGAAGTTCGTCGCTTGGCTTTCGTACCGACGACGACAAAGACGGCAGAGACCATGCAGTCCAGTTGTGTCATTTATTACGCTGGTGACGAGTATGGCCCTTATATTTTGGATGTCCTCGACGAGTGCATCGAGCCACTGGTGAGGAAGGTCTCGAAGGACGAGGTAGAGATTTATTTTAGTGCGGGTGCTCATACTCACTTCCGGCAGCAGTGGAGGTTGCTTGGTTCTACCGCGAAGCTGGAGAAGCAGGAAGCGATTGATTGGAGCGAAGACCCGCGAATGGTGACTAGCCAAGGCGCTGACCGGACGCTTCGGACGGCAGTCATCATTCGCTAGGTGTCATTTGAGCGCACTCCATGAACCTCCGTTCCTCATGGTCTGACAAAGGCAAGAAGCGATTGCTGTTCGGCGGATTTTTTGTGCTCACAGTGTTGGCTTCCTGCGTCTTCTTTCGTATCCGTCATCCACGTGACATTGATGCGTATCTCGGAATGGCCAGCGAGTGTCATCCAATTTGGCGGCAGTTCGCCTTCCGCCGTTTCGGCGCAGATGACTCAGCCAGTAATTTGTTGCAGCGTTATCCACCAAGCCGATCCGAGGTGTTTGGGCGATACGGCATCTACAGCTACCATCAGGGCGATTCAAACTGCATCCCATTCACCGGACTGAAAGTTGTCACCAAAGACGGCAAGTTGTTGGGTGCTGGCGCAGGGAGTTGCACCTGGCAGTTTTCCTTCTTCCGAACAGAGGATGCCGAGTTGGAGCGAGAGTACGCTGTCTTTGTAAAGGAGAGACATGAGAAACTGGAACGGCAGCGATTGGAAAGACTCGAGACAGCGCTACGGCGGTTCTATTCGCAGCACGCCCGATGGCCAACCAATCAGGAAGAATTTTCCTGCTTTGTCACCGGTTCTCGGAGCGTGACCACCAACGACCTTGG
>CAZFNB010000409.1:0-3489 GCA_964520235.1 uncultured Bifidobacterium sp.
AGTTGAGCGGGTTGTTGATCTCATGGATGATGCCTGCGCTCATGCGGCCAAGTGACGCCATCTTCTCGGACTGGACGAGTTGCGATTCGGCCTCGGTGAGTTTCTGGATTGTTTCAGCAAGTTCCCTGTTCTGGACATCGAGCTTCTTGTTCGAGATTTCCAGAACCTGTTTGTTGCGATCCAGCTCGTAACGCGCGGCGAACTCACGCGACCGCGCACGATGTTGATAAAACGTGCCGACAACAACGATGATATCCATCAAGGTGATGAAGTAAAAATTGTTGAAGATGACATCGGAACTCGGCCACGGCGGGCCATGCCAGATCCCGGCGGAGACATAGATGACCAGCGCGATCAAAACACCGATCACACTTTCCATCGTCGTCCAGTGCAGCACCACGCCGACCGCGAGCAAAACCAGATTGATTCCGGCGTAGTAAGGAGAAGCGAAGCCTTCCTTTTGTGCGATCATCACCCCGATGAACGCCGCGGGCAGGAGCGGCACAAAATGACCGAACCATCTGGCGATGCGCCTGCCGTAGGACGTGAACAACAGCATCCAGATCAACCCTGCAATGCCCGAGCACAACAGGCGCAATCGCATGAACGGGCCGGCCTCATCCGGATAGACGAAACGATCCAGCAGGCTTCCCGCAGGCATGAGGAGCACCACCAGCGCGCAGCCGACCTTGGTGTTGCCAACACGTTGATCGGCCTCGCTTGATTCGAACGCGCGCCGGATGATCTCCGTATTGATTGGATCGGGCTGTTTCAATCGCGTGGCTTGTTGACGGTGTAAAAGATGTTCGCACCGGTGGCGTCCGCAGAAACCCTGCCTTCGTCAGGCGTGATGGCGTCTGGTTTCAAAGCGGCAAGATTTCCGGCGTTGCGGTAGATCAAATGCCAGTCCATCAGATAATCCATCGTAAGGCGGCGCGGGTTTGACGTATCCACGTTGGTCGAAACGAACGTGCCGCCGGACATCACGGAATCGTAAAGGATGTTCGTCAGCTTGTGACAGGTCTGATCCGAGAGATAATCGAACAAGCCCGCACAATAGACGAAGTCAAACTTTTCGAGTTTTGAGGGATCGCCTCGTCCGGCTTCCTTCAGAATCTGGTGAACGGATTTGCGGACGGTTTCAATCTGGGTGCGGCGGCCATGTTTACGTTTGATGCCCTCCAACAGGCTGTGCGTGTAGTTGGCGGTTTCCTCATTGAAATCCACCAGCTTGAAGTGGGCACGATCCGACAAATCACTTTCTGCGATGAAGCGCTGAACCTCCTGCGCCGGCCCGCAACCGATCGTGGTGATGCGCGCCATGCGACCTTCGCGTGCCGCCTGCAAAACAGCATCCTTGATGCGCTCGACCAGGAACGTGATGCGGTTGCGATGCGCCTCCGCCGGGGCTTGCTGAAGAAACCAGTAGTTGACGACCTTCGCGTAAAGCGTCTCGCCCTCGAACGGATTGCGGCAGATCATGTTCACCATCTCGTAATCGCCTGCGTAACCGAGAGGTTTTGTATAGGTACGATGAAGGAACGGCGAACAAAGCAGCAGCGGATGCAACTGACGTTTGCCGAAATTTTGATAGACGGACTGGTAATCCTCATCAAGCCCTGCAAGCGAAGCCTCGTATTTTTCAAAAAGTGTCGTGATGGCTGGCGTGGTTGATTGAACAAGTTGCGAAGCGATTTCAATGTCGTCGCCGCTGGCCGCGTTGGAATTCCCGGCACGGATGCCGAGTTCCACCTGATCGAGCCAGAGTTTCATGTCCGTGAAGAACGTTTGCATGTCCGCCACGATGACTTTGAACTCGGGGCGGATCTTATAGTTCTTCTGCCATTGCTTGACAAACTGGTTGAAGGCAGCAGACCCGCCTTTTTCGCGAATTGAAGTGACGTGAAAATCCGGGTCCACCCAGGTGTCATCAAGAGAAGCCTCGCACATCACCCCAACGCCCAGATGGATGAGGCTGATGATGACGGCCCGCCCTTCATAAACCGTCAATCCACTGACGATGATTTTGAATCCATCCAATGCCTGGGACACACGAAGGTCGGCGGGAGGAAGATAGATTTCAAACACCACCCTGTACGGAGACAGTTTGCGAAGCGGACACCGGATTTCGACTCCCTGTTTCGTGCGGCCCGTGACATAACTGTCGCCACATTCATCCGGTACGCCATTTCCTCTGGAGGCCATATTTCTTTTACATCAAATTGTTCAACGCACCGCCTTCTGGCGGCTCAACGTCATAGAAAACCCGGATGCCGGGCAAATGTAAATCAGCTAAAACCTCAGCGTTGACGCAAGGATGAATGCCCACGAATCAGGATTCGCCGATGAGCCTCCCGGATGAAACGTGCGTTCCACCGCAAAATGCAACGTCCACCATGCAGTCATCTGCGCCTTGTAATTGATTTCCAACGCGGCTTCGTAATCGAGAATCGCCGGGAAAGTTCCAGGTGCAGCCGTGTTGACTGCGCGCTGGCCGTCCGCAATGTCATCGCTCATTTCGAGATACGATGCCGCGATCCCAAACGAATCCCAGTCGCGTGTCGGAATCAATCCTTTGTAAACCAGGCCACCGTCCACACCGAACGTGGTCAGGTTGCGATCACCTGGCGCGCCTGTGAGGCGGAAGAAACCAGCCAGGCCCTGTCTGGCGGGATCGTCCTTGCCAGCTTCCCGATACAACATCTGATCAATCAACCCGTAAAATCCGTATGTGCCCGAATGATATTTCACAGGTCCAACGCTCAACATTGCTTCGAACACCGACGTGTTGTCCGCGAAATCGTCCGTATGATAAAACGCACCAAGCTTGATGTTGCCCGGCAGCCCGGTGTCATCCGGACGTTGATTCAACTTGTAGCCGACTTCAAAATAGAGCAGCGCGCCTTCGTCCCCATCCAGATGAACCTGTGCTCCATCCTTCTGGTCAGGCAAACCGTCGTAAGCGCCGAACTGCGCATAGCAACGATCCGTGGCATCCACGCGCAACCGCACGCCGGGCGCGCCATAAGGTGTCGAGGCCAGCGCGTGATTTCCCGTCGGGAACCCCGGAATGTCATAAACGTTGAACGCAAGCGTGGGATAGAAAAAGGTCTGGTTCATGAAGCTGATGGAGGCGAGTGAATTGTAGAACTCGGCCTGAAGAAAATCCTGATCCACGGCAAGCTGGCCGAACTTCAGCGACGCTTTGTTGTTCCAGAACTTCTGCTCGTACCATAACTCCCACAGCCGCCATGCGCTCGGGAAGTCAACCAGGTTCACCTTGTTGAAATCGCCGATGTGCTCGTCGGAGAAATGATCGCAACCGTGCAACGATACGCCTGCGACGTGCAGATGGCCGCCTTCGTAACCGGCAAGCTTTTGCGAATCGAGATCGAGCAACATCAGCATCGCGCCTTGATAGCTGTCTCCGGTCTTGATGCCGCCGGAGACGTTGTGCGGGTTGGACATGATGTACAGGAACTCGAAGTC
>CAZFNB010000410.1:0-3479 GCA_964520235.1 uncultured Bifidobacterium sp.
ACTGGCTGACTCAATACCAGGATGCTGGCGGCACGCCGGTCACCGTCTTCTTTGACGGCGGTGGAGCACCCAAGGGCGTTGCAAAAAACGAATCCGCCGGCGGCGTGGAAGTGTTGTTTTCCAAAGCCGGCCAGACAGCCGATGACATGATCGAGCGCGCGGCACATCGCTTCAAACCTTATGGCGACGTCCTCGCTGTGACGAACGACATCGCCGAGCGTGACACCGTCATCGCACTCGGCGGACAGGCTTGGAGCTGCGAAACATTCATCCGGGACCTGGAAAGCATGCTTGCTGAACTGACTGATGCCCTCAAACACCACAACCGCGCCGAACGCAACCGCTACCACCGCTCCCGATGAAATCATTTCCATATCGCATTGTCATTTGTCGCCTGTTTTTCGCGCTGTGTCTGTTCATCGCTGCCCTGCCCGCCGGGGCAGACACATCTCCAAGCGACCGCTTCCTTCTCATCGTCAATACATCGTCAGCAATGCAGCGCCGCGCGCAAAACCTCCAGACTGTTCTCAGTAATCTGTTCGCATCCGCGTTTGAAGGAGAGATCAAACCTGGCGACACCATCGGCCTCTGGACATACAACGAAACCTTGCAGGCAGGAAAATTTCCGCTCCAAATCTGGCCCAAAACGAACGGACAACAGGTCGCAAGCGCGGTGCTTCAGTTCCTGAAAAAGCAGAGGTTCGAGAAACGCGACAATTTTGCCAGCGTGGTCGAAGCGCTCCCCAGCGTGGTGAAAAACTCGCGTTGCATCACGATCATCCTCTGCACAGACGGTGAAAATCCCATTGCAGGAACGCCTTTTGACAAACAAGTCAACTCCGCATTCGACCTGAACGCGCCAGTCCAGCGCAAAGCACGGATGCCATTCATCACCATCATGCGTTTCGACTCGGGCAAGCCGATCGGAGTCATAGTGAACATGCCGCCCTGGCCGGTGGAATTTCCAAAGTTTCCCACCCCGTCAATTTCCGACACGCTGCCGGCAACAAACACCCCGTCGAATAGTCCCGTCGTCGTTGCCCCGCTCATCATCAGCAATCCACCGCCGCCGGTGGTGAAAGAGGTTTTGGTCGTTACGAACCAGCCCAATGCGCTCCCGCCAGCAGCCGTCAATCCACCAACAAACGAACCGGCCCGCCCAGTCCGCTCCTCCAATGAAATCCCAAGGCACACAGCAGCGGAAACCAAACCTTTGCCCCATCCAGTGAATTCACCCGCTGTTTCTGAAAAGTTGCAGAGCGAGGAATCAACGGCGGAAAAACCGGCGCTACACACCTATCCCGATGTCGAAAAACCGCCGACGCCGCCTATACTCTGGGTCGGCATTGGCGCCGCAGGAATGCTGGCGCTTGTTGTCATCTACTTCATGCTTCGTCCGTCACGTCCTCCCGAACGCATCAGCCTCATCACGCGCTCAATGACTGACGAAAAGAAGTGAACTTAGCCCGAACTCCGAAGAGGAATCGCGAGGCGCGAAAGGAGCGCAGCGTTCACGCCGCTTCAACGTCCACAATGTCTGCAATTCACGAACGCCCAAAACCATGTGCGAGGTGAAGCGGCGTGAACGCCGCGCTCCTGCGCTCAGATGTTGCTCGCGCGTTTTTCCATTTCGGAGTTCGGGCTTAACGAATCCGCAGCCAGACTGTCTTCAAATACGCCGGTTCTGTTTTGCCGATCGGAAAATCGGGTGGCTGGGGCACGTAATGACGCTGAAGAATCTTCCGCCCCGCCTGATCAATCGCCGTTTCCACATGTTTGAGAAAGAACTCCGGCGCATAATCCGCCGCGTTCGTCGAAGCGAACAACACACCACCGGGCTTGAGCACCCGCAACGCCGCGCTAACGAGTTTTCCATAATCTTTACCGGCCCGGAACAAACCACTTTCCTTGGATTGTGAAAACGTCGGCGGGTCAAGCAGCACGACATCAAACGCGCGCGATTTTTTTGCCAGCCGCTTCAGCCAGTCGAACGTGTCACCGTAGATGAAGTCGTGTTTGCTCGCATCAAGCCCGTTCAACGCAAAATTTCGTTTTCCCCACTCCAGATATTTTTTTGACAGGTCAAGACTGGTCGTCCGGGCACCGGCAATACCGGCACAAATTGAAAAGCCGCAAGTGTAGGCGAACGTATTCAGCACCTCGATGGATGGAGGATTATGTGCTGCATCCGCTACGACCAGATCAAACCCGGCGGCCACATGCCCCGTCAACAACCGGCGACGGTTGTCTCGCTGATCCAGAAACAGGCCGACCGAGTAGCCCTCGCCAAAACTCATCTCGAAGTTCACTCCATTTTCTCGGATGATGAATCGCTCCGGCGCAATTCCGCCGCTGACGAGTTCCGGCGACGTTTGTTTCGGCAACGAGCTGCGAATGTGGCGGAAAAGAATTTTGTGATACACGCCGCGCACGGGATTTGCAGACGCTTTTTCGATGTCCGCAAGTTTTGCCCTCTGCTCCGGGTTCAGCGGGCCTTCCGATTGTGACAACAAAAAATCTCCCAGCCGCTCGACGTACCATCCAGGCCATCCATCCCCCGCACCGTGAATCAGGCGAAATGCATCAGTCTGTAGCGCGTTCACGACGGCAAAGCGCAGAGCCAGCCGCGCGTCTGCTTCAAAATCCGCCGGTGCGTTGAACGTCATCACTCTGCCCGTGACCGGATGCCTGAAACTCAATTCCGCTGCGTGCAAACACACTCTCGAATACGGCGCTCCGCCATAAAGTTTATCGCCCAAAATCGGAAAACCATTCTCCGCCGCGTGAACACGTATCTGGTGAGTCCGGCCAGTCAACGGCTCGGCTTCGACGAGGCAACAGGAGATTTCTCCTGTAACTTTGCCATGATCCAGAATTCCAAACCTGGTTTCCGCAGCTTCTCCGCCTTGCCCGCCAGCATAACGCTCTCCCATGCGAGTGATCTTTGATTTGACCGTGAACTGCTGCCGGCTTGGCTCACGTCCGGAGAGCAGCAGGTATTTCTTTTTCACTTCCCGCCCCGAGAATTGTTCCGTAAGCGAGCGGTTTGCCTGTGTCGTTTTTCCGAAAGCAAGCACACCACTGGTTTCCTTGTCGAGTCGGTGGATGATTGCAAGGTTTGCCCATCGCAACTCACGATGTTTGAGCCAGTCATAAATACCCTCACCGGCGAATGGCGATGGCGCATGGGTGTTCCAACCGGCGGGTTTATTGACGACGAGCAGATGTTCGTCCTCGAAGACTACGCATGGCGGCACAAGAACTGGCGGACACTCTGGCATTAACCCGGGGCTGGTTGATGAAAACTTTCAGCGCGGAAGATTACGATTGTCGGACACGCTTACAAGCACGGAGAAGCTGTGCTCAGAAAAATTTCCAGACGTTCGCGTCCGTTGCGCCCTTCCACACCACATAAACACCCAGCAGGAAGTTCGTGATCGCGTGCGCTGTCATCGCATCTCCCAGACGGCCCTTGCGAA
>CAZFNB010000411.1:0-3476 GCA_964520235.1 uncultured Bifidobacterium sp.
TCGTCACAAAGATTCGGGCCGACCAATCCGCCGCCGTCAGGGCGATGGCACGGCGCGCAGTAGGTGACGAACAATGTCTTGCCGTTCGCAAGCACCGCCGCGTCTCCTGAGGGGGACAATGTTGCGATGCCCGCCTCGAACTTTGCGATGGACTCGTTCTTGATCTTTTCGCCGACACTTTTCTCGGCTTCATACTCCGTCAATTGCTGGCCCTTGGTTGCAAGGTCGCCCTTGGCGAACACGTGGTAATAGCCGAGATAAAACACCGCGAAGATGATGGTGATGTTGAACAACCACACCCACCAGCGCGGGAGGAGATTGTCCAGTTCCTTGATGCCATCAGCCTCGTGATCCATCAACTTGCCTTGGGTCGGGTTGTCATTCATGGGAAATTCCTTTCTTGTTGGATTTCATTTCGCCGTCATGCAGTGGACAGGCGCTCATCTTTTGTGCGTGGTTCTTTTTCATGCTGAATGCCCAGATGAGCATTCCGGTGAACACGGTGAAGAACAGCAGTATGGAGATGACTCCATAAATCCCGATGCCGCCAATGTCGCTGAGAACGTTTTTGATCATAGGTCGTCGTTGTTTTGATTAGTTGGCCGCCGCAGTGGTCGTGGTGGTCTGGGCTGGAGCAGCCTTGATGTCCTTGCCGAGACGTTGCAGGTAGGCAATCAAGGCCACGATCTCGCGGTCTGCCGTGGTGTCCACCGACCCGACCTTGAGGCCGAGCACGATTCCGTTGGCTTGGGCCAGGAGGTCCTTTTGCGCGTCACCGTTTTCGTATCCCGCCGGGTACGGCACGCCGATCTTGCGCAGGGCCGAGATGCGGGCGGGCAATGCGTTGGTGTCCATGGATTGCGTCAACAGCCAGGAATATCTCGGCATGATTGAGCCGGGCGACGTGCTGCGCGGGTCGTCCATGTGGTTGTAGTGCCACGCATCGGGATACTTGCCACCCTCGCGGTGCAGGTCGGGGCCGGTGCGTTTGCTGCCCCAGAGGAATGGATGGTCATAGACGAATTCGCCGACTTTGGAATATTCCCCGTAGCGCTCGGTTTCGGACCGGAACGGACGGATCATCTGTGAATGGCAGCCAACGCAACCTTCACGGATGTAAATGTCGCGTCCCAATACTTCCAGCGGCGAGTAAGGTTTCACGCTGGCGATGGTCGGGACGTTCGATTTGATGAGATGCAACGGCACGATCTCGATCAATCCGCCGACAAGCACCGCCACGAATGCAAACGCCGTGAGAACCATCGGCTTGGCTTCGAGCCAGCGATGTTTGTAAGGATGCGGTTCTTCCGCGTGGGCCTTGTGCGCCACCGCTGCCTGGGCTTCCGTGTCAGGCTCGAACTTGCCGGCCTTGGCCGTGCGCCAGAGGTTGTAGGCCATCAACAACGCGCCCACGATGTAAAGCGTGCCACCGATGGCGCGCAGCCGGTACATCGGTATGATCTGGATGACGGTTTCAAGGAAGTTCGGATACAGGAGGAAGCCTTCCTTGGTGAATTGTTTCCACATCAATCCCTGCGTGATGCCGGCGGCGTACATCGGCACGACGTAGAACATCATGCCGAGCAACGCGACCCAGAAGTGCCAGTTGGCCAGTTTGACGGAGTGCAGCTTTGTGTTCCACAAGCGCGGGAACAGCCAGTAAAGCACCGAGAACGTGAGGAAGCCGTTCCATCCCAGCGCACCGGTGTGAACGTGCGCGATCGTGTAGTCCGTGTAGTGCGAGAGCGAGTTCACGCTCTTGATGGACATCAGCGGGCCTTCCAGCGTGGACATGCCGTAAGCCGTCACCGCCACCACCATGAACTTGAGCATCGGCTCCTGGCGCACCTTGTCCCACGCGCCGCGCAATGTCAGCAACCCGTTCAACATGCCGCCCCAACTCGGCGCGATGAGCATCAGCGAGAACACCATGCCCAGCGATTGCGCCCAGTCCGGCAGCGCCGTGTAAAGCAGGTGATGCGGCCCGGCCCAGATGTAAATGAAGATCAAAGCCCAGAAGTGAATGATCGAGAGCCGATAGCTGAACACCGGACGATCCGCCGCCTTTGGCAGAAAGTAATACATCAGACCGAGATATGGCGTGGTGAGAAAAAACGCCACGGCGTTGTGGCCGTACCACCATTGCGTCAATGCGTCCTGCACACCGGCGTAAATCGAGTAGCTCTTGAACAGGCCCGCCGGCATTTCCAGCGAGTTCACGATGTGCAGCAGCGCGATCGTGATGACTGTGGAGATGTAAAACCAGATGGCGACGTAGATGTGTTTCTCGCGGCGTTTGATGATCGTACCGAACAGGTTCACGGCAAACACCACCCAGACGAGCGTGATGGCGATGTCAATCGGCCATTCCAGTTCCGCGTATTCCTTGCTGGTCGTCAACCCCAACGGCAGGGTGATTGCCGCAGCGACGATGATCAACTGCCAGCCCCAGAAGTTGATCCAGCTCAGGGTGTCGTTGAACATCCGCGCCTTGCAGAGTCGTTGCAGCGAATAGTAGATGCCGCAAAACATGCCGTTGCCGACGAAGGCGAAGATGACGGCGTTGGTGTGCAACGGGCGCAGCCGTCCGAACGTGGTGAACTGGAGGTTGAGGTTGAGGTCGGGGAGAAACAACTGGCAGGCGATCAATAATCCCGCGCTAAATCCGACGATGCCCCAGATGACGGTGGCAATCGCAAACGCGCGCACGATGCGGTTGTCGTATTTGAATGTTTCGATGTTGGAGTTCATTTGTTTTTCGAGTGGGTCTTAAAATCCTGGTTTCGGTCGGCTTTCTTCTCCTCCAGCAGCATCCGCATGGACGGCGTGCAGGTGTCTTCGTACTGCCCGGAGCGCACTGCCCAGATGAAAGCGCCCAAAAAGCACGCGGCCACCAGGATGCTCAACGGGATGAGAAGAAAGATGACGCTCATGCTGCCGCCTCCTGTGGCGGGGGCGTGCCGACGGCGCGGGAATCAAGTTCCGCGCCGTCGGACGTTTGGTTGGTTCGGGTTACAATCATTGTACTTCGCAATCTGCTCTGCTCAGAACCGCCAGATGCAGTCCACTGTCAGGCGGCTTTCAAAAATGCCCACGGGCTTCGTTACGCCCGCTTCGTAGGCGATGCCGACATCAAAATTCTTGACCAGCCGGGAGCGGAAACCGCCGCCGATGGTTATCTGCGTCTCGCCCCTGGCGTCAGTGCTGCCGAAGTTGATGAGGTCATACATCTCCGTGTTCAACGGCACCGCGCCGAGCAACTGGTTGTTGCCCTCACTCAACACCGTGTAGCCGTTGGCCACGAAGAACGGGATGAAGTACTGGCAGGTGTAATAATCCAGTTGCAGACTGTAATGCAGTTGCGCCGTCTGCTTGCTGAAGTCGTTCGGAATGCGCGCGCCGATGTTGCCGGTGACGTGAAAATCGCCGAAGCCCTTGGCCGCTGAAACGAACGGATTCCACTCGCCCTTGCCCCG
>CAZFNB010000412.1:0-3468 GCA_964520235.1 uncultured Bifidobacterium sp.
GGTTACGCCGAGCGCAAGGCCGACGCGCCAGACTTCACCGTGAAATCCATGCCCGAGGCGGCAGAAATCATTTTTCAAAACGCGGCGAACGTGTAGGCTGTGCGCCGCAACATGAAATCGCCCGAACAACTGAAGGTGAAAATTTTCGCGGACGGCGCAGACCTGGCCGGCATCGCCAAGCTCGCGGCCAATCCGCTCATCAAGGGTTTCACCACCAACCCCACGCTCATGCGCAAGGCGGGCATCGCGGACTACGCGGCGTTTGCGAAGGATGTTCTCAAGATCATCGGCAACCGTCCCGTGTCGTTTGAAGTGTTCTCGGATGACTTTGCGGAAATGGAAAAGCAGGCGCGCGTCATCGCTGGCTGGGGAAAAAATGTCTATGTCAAAATCCCCGTCACAAATACGAGGCGGGAGTTCGCTGGTGAAATCATCCGCAGTCTCGCAAAGGCGGGCGTGCAGTTGAACATCACCGCGCTCACGACGAACGAGCAGGTGAAACAGGTGCTGGCGTGTCTTTCGCCGGACGCGGCAAGTTGCATCTCGGTTTTCGCGGGCCGCGTCGCCGACACGGGCCGCGACCCGGTGCCGCTGATGGCCGAGGCGGTGAAAATCATATCGGCGAATCCGAAAGCCGAGTTGATCTGGGCCAGCCCGCGCGAGCTGTTGAACATCTTCCACGCCGAACAGGTCGGCTGCCAGATCATCACCGTCACACACGACATCCTGGGCAAGCTGCCGCTCATCGGCAAAGACCTGTCCGACTATTCGCTCGACACGGTGAAGATGTTCTACAACGACGCGCAAAGCGCCGGATTCAAGATTCAAACCTGACCCGATCCTCTCCCCGGGCTGGCAATAACTATTCTCACATTTGAATTGCCAAAACCCGACGCCGGGTTCAATGCTGTTCCCGGTTCCTGATCCTTTTTCACAGGCAGGGAATCGTCGTGCAAGGGGCGGCTCCTGAGCTCGGGTCGCCCCTTGATGTTTACTGCGGAGGCTGCGTGCTTTCGTTCACCCGCGAGGTTCCAGCCGGCGCCAGACGATCCAAAACAAAACTCCCGCGATCACACCGCCCAGATGCGCCAGTCCCGACACGGATCCAAAACCGGACAATTGCATAAAGGCGATGAAGAATTGCATCAGCATCCAGATCGCAAACGCGCCCCATGCCGGCAGATGCAGCCATTGCCACAATTGACCGGAATGCCAGTAGTGAAACCGGCAGACCATAAAGCTCAACCGCGCCTGTGGAAATTTCAGCGCGTAAAATGCCATGATGCCGGAAATGCCGCCGCTGGCTCCCACGCAAGGTACATTCGAGTTCGGGTCTGCCATCAAATGTGCCGCGTCACCAACAAATGTTGCGCCAAGCAACAGCAACGCCCAACGCCAGCGCCCGAGATAGTCTTCCACGTTGTCGCTGAAGATGAGAAAGAAGTAGAGGTTGCCTGCAAGATGCCAGACACCACCATGCAGGAAAAACGAACTTACGAATGTGAATCCGCCTTTCCGCCATGACTCCGCTGGGATCAATCCGAACTGTCCGATCGCCGTCTGTAAATCGAAGAGTGCGATGATGCTCACCGCCGCAATCGCCAGCGCCATGCCCCAGGTGGCGAGTGGCCAATCATTGAGAGGCGTGGTTTCGCTTTCCACCGGCAGACCGAAGATTGCGGGTATCTTTTTCCATTCCGCGTCCGGCGATTCGTCACCCGCCCCTGACGCCCGGGCAACTTGCTCCAGTCTGTAAGTCGCCAGTGCCTCCCGGCCACGAACATCAAGAACGTGCGCGTCTGAAGTGACCGCGCCCTCCGGCACAGCCTCATATTCCGCAGGGTCAAACCACACGAGGCCGCAGCTTTTGCAAGCATCCAGTTCCATCACGGGTGCGCTGGACTGAAACACCCGCATCTGCTGGTTGCAAAACGGGCAGCGCTGCTGCCCAAAATGCTGGTTGCCGTTGATCTGGCGTAAGAGGCTGGTGGCAAAGCGATCGCCTGCAACCCGGCGGATTTGCGGGAGTGTCACCGCCCGCCCTCGACAACCTGTGCATAGGTAGAAGATTCCTTCGTGCTGCCGGATTGTGCTCAATGGCGTCGCGCAGTTCGGGCAGACAGGCATGACAGGTGCAGAGTAGCGAGACAGATTCCGACGTCAACCGGCTTCAAGTCCATCTGGCAGCCATAACGTATTTCCCCGGTGATAAAATCAGTATTCACACCCGTTTGACCGCGTCGTGTCCCGGGCCTACTGTGGTATCAGAGCAAGTGAACCACAGCAGTAGAGCAGCGCTGAAGTGGAGCACTCACATGAAACAGCACGGCGACGACACCACGAACGCAAAAGCCACCAATTGAAGTGGCCGGGTGAAGTTCCAAGGAGCCGTCGCCTGAAAGGCGGCGGAAATGACTGACAGAGGGCCCATGCAGTATTCGGAAACGCCCCTCGCCTTGATGGCGAAAGCGACTTTGGAGAGAATTTTGCCGTTCTCACAGGTCAGCCGGCATGTCAGTGGCGAACAAATCTGCACCGTCGCACAACTCGCCGAATTCGCTTTCCTCGTCCTCAGCGGCAAATGTCTGGAAACCATCACGCCGCCGGGAGAACCCGCCCGTGTGCTCAAGACTTTCTCATCCGGTGAACCGATTCAAAACGGCGTGCTCGGCGGCCCCGAAGAAAAGCTCATTGCGATAGTCGCCGCCGAGGACAGCACCGTGTTGCGCATCCGCCACAGTGATCTCGAATCGCTCGGACTGGATGCCTCAAACGACTCAGGACGAAATGACACAAGCATCATTCCTGTCGCCGAATGTTCATCCACGCCGGTCAACGCTCCGCATGGGCAGATTCTTACGCTGGCATTTCTCTCCACCAATCCCGCGTCCGAAATCATCAGTCAATCGCTCGCCCGCGCGATTCACGATGAGACAGGTGAGTCCGTCGCGCTCGTCTGTCTCACCGGCGCGAATGCGGGATCGGTGAATGGTGAACGCCAGCCGGACTTCGTGCTCGGCCAGCCAGCCTGGCGGCAACATCTTTTCAAGAACGCAAACGGCTTCAACATCGTCCATATCGGCGTTCCGATGGAATCCATTGACGATGGGGCACTGGACGAACTGGCCGCTCTGTTGCGCAGACGATTTCCCCGGGTGTTGATGACTTGTGCCACACCGGAACTTCCGGCCAGCCTGGTCATGGATTTCATCACCCGCAGCGACAAAGGCTATCTCTTTTTACAGCGCGTTCCCGAGGATCGCCTGCGGTTTGAACTGCTCATGCGCTATCTGCGCACACGCTTCAACGGTCACATTCACGAACAGATCAAGACGGTCCTCTGCCTCGGTGATGATGAAACCGTTGGGGAATTCGATGAACTTGTCGCAAGCGCGGGCGGGCCGGTTCATACCTATCTGCACGGCTCGCCGGTCACGATGAGCCACGCGCCGCGCGAAGCAAGCGTCT
>CAZFNB010000413.1:0-3456 GCA_964520235.1 uncultured Bifidobacterium sp.
GTGATGAACTTCGGTTCACGCAACCGGGGATGCTTTTGAAAATCGAAACGATGATTCACCTCCAGGATCACTGCGTTCACGCCGACGGCGGCCAGCCCGGGATAAGCCCGCAACAGTTCCTGTGCGGTGTTGTCGTCCTTGAGCCAGAAGTGGACTCCGCGCCAGTTGTGATTCGTCGCACGCCAGGAATCGAGCCACTCGCCTGCGTTGATTTCTCCGGCGCTGACGATAAGAGCGACCGCGAACAGCCGTTTCAAGCCGCACAAACAACTGCCTGCCATGCGCGGATTCACATCACCACTTCGGTTCCGACGCCTTCGTCGGTGAAGATTTCCAGCAGGACGGAATGGTTCACGCGTCCGTCCACGAATGAAACTTTCTCCACGCCGGACTTGATGGCCGCCACGGCGCTGTCCACCTTGGGGATCATTCCCTTGTCCACGATGCCGGCGGCTTTGAGCGCGGGCACTTCGCCGATTTGCAGGTGGGTGATGAGCGTGGCCGGATCTTTGGGATCGCGCATCAGGCCGGGCACGTCGCTCATGAAAACGAGTCGTCTGGCGTTCAGGGCGATGGCCGCCTGCGCCGCCGCCACGTCCGCGTTGCAGTTGTAAATCCTTCCGTCCTCGCCGAGCGCGACAGGGCTGATGACCGGCGTGATGCCGCGGCGGATGCACTGGCGCAACGGATCGGTGTTCACCTCGATGACTTCGCCGACGTAGCCGACATCAATCTTTCTGCCGGGATTGTCCTTGTCGTCGAGCAGCAGCTTGCGGCATTTGAAGATGTCCGCGCCGCAAAACCCGCGTGCCTTGCCGCCGAGGGATTCGATGGTCTTCACGATCTCGGGATTGATCTCGGCGGAAAGGACGCGGTTGACCACGTCCACGGTGGCTTCGTCGGTGACACGCATCCCCTGGATGAAATTCGCCTTCAACCCTGTGGTTTCCATGGCGCGTGTGATGGCTTTGCCGCCGCCGTGGACGACGACGGGATTGATCTCGACGGCTTCGAGGAAGACGATGTCGCGCGCCACGCCGTTGCGCACGGCGGGGTCGGGCGAGTCCATGAACGAGCCGCCGTATTTGACGACGAAGGTGGCGCCGCTGAATTTCTGGACGTAGGGCAACGCTTCAAGAAGCGTGGCGGCTTTGGCGATGAGGTCTTGCATGTTTGACGCGCGGAGATTTAGCCACAGACGGTGCGCGGATGGAACACAGATTTTTTTCAAGCGAGGACTTCGACGTTCATTTAACCCGCTTGCCAATGGGCCGGGTTTGGATGAATCTTTCACCATGCAAGCGAAGCAACAGCGTGCGGTGTTGACCGTTGAGGAATACATGGCGGGCGAACTTCGCAGCGAAAACCGCCACGAGTATCTGGGGGGCGTGGTGTATGCGATGGCTGGTGGGAGCGAGGATCACAACCTGATCAGTTTGAATCTGGCCTTTGCATTTCGCACCCAACTTCGGGGAGGCCCATGCAAGATTGCGGTTGCCGATGTCAAAGTGCGGCTGCAAATCTCGGACGAGGACGTATTCTACTATCCCGATGTGATGGTTGCCTGCGACCCACGCGACACCGATCCGTATTTCAAGCGGTTTCCCAAAGTGATCGTGGAGGTGTTGTCGCCGCAGACCGAGCCGACTGACCGGCGCGAAAAATTTTTGAGCTACATCCAGGTTGAAACTCTCGAGGAATACGTTCTTGTGGCGCAGGATCGCATGGAAGTGACGGTTTTCCGGCGGGCGAACAAATGGCAGCCGGAGGTTTTTCGCCGCCCTGACGAATCCGTGAGACTGGATTCGATTCCGCTGGCGCTGCCGCTGTCAGCGGTTTATGAAGGTGTCAAAGTTTGACGCGTGTTTTTTCTGTTCGCACCCCCCGGCTTTTGGCCGGGTTGATTCTTCCGCCCAGTTCGTGTGATGAAAATGCCGCCGCTCATTCTGGCCTCGGTCTCGCCGCGCCGCGCGGAATTGCTTGCCGCGCTGGACGTGGCGTTCGAGGTCGTGCCGAGCGACGCGCCGGAAATCCACGATGAACAACTCACGGCGTGGGAGATGGCGCAGATCAACGCCTATCGCAAGGCGCGCGCCGTGGCGAAGAAATTTCCCGACTCGCTGGTGCTCGGTGCGGATACGCTGGTGTATCTCGACCGTGAAACGAAACTGTTCGGCAAACCTGCCAGTCTCACGGATGCGCAACGGATGTTGTCCGAACTCCAGGGCAAGACCCACGCCGTCATCACGGGCGTCTGCCTGTTGCATCTGCGTTCGCACTGGCAGGCTGTTTTTGCGGAGTGGACGGATGTGACTTTCCATCCGCTGTCAGAAAAACAGATCCGCGATTATCTGGCGCTGATCAGTCCACTCGACAAGGCCGGAGCTTACGCGATCCAGGATCATGGCGAGCGCATCGTCGCGCGGGTTTCAGGCTCGTTCAGCAACGTGGTGGGGCTGCCGGTCGAACGTGTCCGTGAAGAACTGGCCGCCTGGCGTTGAACCGGTGACTCCGGTGATGAAATTGCGGTGGCGGGAAACAATCCTTTTGCAATTTTTGGACGAGCAACCCAAGATGCGCCCGTGACGCAACCGTTGGCTTTGATTTTTTACGAAGACCTGATCCCCGGCAGTCAGTTGGTGAACCGATTGCAGGATTTGCAGTATCGCGTGCAGCCTTTGACAGGGGACGACGATCTTCCCGCTGCCGCCGCGAGTTCCCGGCCAATGCTTCTGCTTGTTGATCTTGTGTCAAAGCGCGTGGACGTGTGCGCCGCGATCGGAAAAATCCGGAACAATCCCGCCACGACGCACCTGCCGGTCATCGCCTTCGCCGACGAGAAGGAAGAAGCTTTGCAAAAGGCCGCAAGCGCAGCCGGAGCGACCTTGGTTGTGACCGATACGGCGATCCTCACGCACCTGACGCAGTTCATCGAGCGCGCTTTGCAAGTTGAATGAAGTCAACTGCTTCTCGTGCGTCCGGCCATCGGCCAAACGTCACCGAAAAGTTTCCGCAGGGAAACAAAAGCTTGACCGTCCCGGAATGAGTTTCTATTCTCGGTCGCAGTTGCCTCATTAACCAAACCCTGATTCCGCACGGACGCACACTGGAGAATTCAGAAGTCTCCGGAGTCAGGGAAGACGAAGGCAGCCCCCCAGGAGAGAAACTATGGCAAGCGGTAAAGTTAAGTGGTTTGATAACAAAAAGGGATTCGGCTTCATCGCTCAAGAGTCCGGTCAGGACGTATTCGTGCATCACACGTCCATCCTCGGAGCAGGGTTCAAGACCTTGAACGAGGGCGAAGAGGTCACCTTTGAGGTCATCACAAGTGACAAGGGGCTTAAAGCCCAGAATGTCCAGCGCCTCCAGGCTTGAAGCCTGGCAACATATCGAACCATTCCTCCGTCCGGAGGGTTTTTGGAGTCGCTTCCCCGGCGACCGTTGTGTAGGTTTTAC
>CAZFNB010000414.1:0-3446 GCA_964520235.1 uncultured Bifidobacterium sp.
GAGCATCCGCGCCAGTCCGAAATGCGGATCGGGATCGCCTTTCGCGGCGGACTCGCCAAATACAAAAATGCGGACTGTATTGTCCGGCTTTGTTCGCGAGATCGAAAACGGGTGCGGCAGCCGTGCAAGTTCGCGTCCAAAAAAGCGCCAGCCAAAACGGGTGTTGTGGGTGAACACCGGCCGGCCATCCTGCGTGGATGGCACGAGAAACGATGTAGAGCAGCCGTAACCGGCCAGTCGTAATACCAGTTCGATCATGCCCAGAAAGACAAGTGGGACACCCAGCAGTGCTGCCACGCGAAAGCTCCACAATTTCCAACCACCGGTTCGGGACGGTTGCTGGTTTGCAGCCTGTGTTTTTTGACCGCTTTGAGGCTCGACCCGGGATTTTTTACGTTTCGCCATTGTCAGATCGGGAAAATCATCATCTCAGTTTTGTCGCAAGCCTTGCGAAGGGTTCTTTTGCGCCTCCCCTCGAAGCGACTGGACATGTTTAAGCGCCAGAGCATTTGTCGGATTGCGTTTCAAAACTCCGTCAAGTTGCGCCAACGCCTCGTCTTTGCGTCCTTGTTGTGCGAACAGCACGCCCAGGTTCAATCGTGCGTCGAGTGATTCGGGCCTGAGTCTCAATGCTTCGGTGAATTGTTCTTCTGCTTGAGATGTTCTGTTCCTTCGCCATAGCACGATTCCGTGCAGAAGATGTGCTTCGACAAACTGTGGCGACAGTCGGACGGCCTCGGTCGAATAGCGCTCGGCGTCCTCGTAGCGACCAAGCGAAGCGAGATTCCGTCCAGCAGCAAGCTGCAACCTGGCGTCCAGAGGATTCAGCTTTATCGCGTCCAGATGAACAGCCAGGGCGTTTTCGTGTGCGCCGCGGGTTTGGAAAAAATTTCCGAGTTCGATGAGTTCCGGCAGGCGCTGGCTGCGATTGGTGAGTGCCCTTTGGAAATAATCTTCAGCCTCGGTTTTGCGTCCCAGTTTCTCGACCACCTGGCCGATCTGTAGCAGCGCGGGAACGCAGCGCGGTTTCATGGCCAGCACGCGGCGGTATTCGTGGATCGCCTCGTCGGGTTTACCCAGGCCCGCCAGCGCGGCGGCGAGATTGAGCATGGACTTGATGCCTTGTGGCCCGAGTTCAAACGCCTGCCGGAAGGCGGCTTTCGCCTCGTCAATCCGGTTTTGTCGTGCGAGAATCGAACCGAGCAGCGACCAGCCTTCCTGATCGTTCGGCAACAATTCCAGTTCACGGCGGATGGCGGCTTCCGCCCCGGCGACATCGCCAGCCGCCATTTTCAGTGAGGCCGATTGCGAATGAAGGATTGGATCGTCTGGAGAGGCGGCGAGTGCTTCCTCGCAAAGTTTGATTGCAGCGGCGATGCCCGCGGGTTGAATCGCCGGGGATAATTTCCCAAGGTCTGTTTCCAGACGACGCATCTGCGCTTCGTGTCCGAGCTGGCTGGTGAACGGTGGATCGTTCAATGTTGCGATGATGGAGTTCAAGGCAGCGGCTTCATTCCATTGGGAGCAGGCCAGTCGTTGCGCGCAATCGGTGATGGATGGCCAGGGCGTGTCTGTGTGCGTTGTCACTCGCTGTGGCAGCAGTTTTTCAACCTGACCGGCGATGGTCCGTGCCAGCAGGTAATTTCCGGCAAAGGTAAAGTGAACGTGCTCGTAAAAAAACTCCGCACCGGGCGACCCATCCGCACTCATTTCTTCAAACGCGCGTTCAGCGTCAGCGAACATGATGCGATCCGGTTCACGATTGGTGGCGGCCCGGCGGATCAGATCATTCAGCTTTGTGTCACAACGAAATCGCAACGTGTCCAAATCGCGCGCGGCTTGAAAGTGAATGCGCGCTTCCTTGGCTTCGCCGAGTGCTTGAGCGCACTGGCCCTGACGAAACCGATGTTCGGCATGGCTGTCATCCAGCTTGGCGGCCTCCCGAAACAACTGTGCGGCCTCCTGATATCCTTCCCTTGTTTGCGCAATAATTCCGGCCTGAAAGAGTTGTTCCCATTTTGACTTGTCGGCATCTGACAATCCAGATCTGTGCGCGGAACTGAACGGCGGGCAATCCTTCAGGTTCACTGCGACGGTGCTGACCACGATTCCGGCGCCGTTGCGTTGTCCGGCATGGATGATGTCGTCAAGATTGCGTTGAAAGTGATGATAGACTCCATTCATGCGCGGGTCGTCAGCATGAACCTGTTGATCCAGGAAAAGTGCCATGCCTCCCCAGACGCTTTCGTCGAGCGCGGATTTCTGGATCTTGCGCATCCAGGAATCGAGCAACTGGCCGGTGCGGGTAGTTTTCGCCGCGAGACCGGCGCGGATCAGGGGCAGTGGCGGAGTCTGGGAGCCGAACACCGTGCCGGCGCCGAACGGGCCGACGACTTCATTGTTGCCCATGTAGATGACCCAGATGTCGCCGTCAGCAGCCGCGCAGTCGCGTGCGATCGGCAGAATGGCGTGCGAGTTGATGGCGGTCATCGCAGTGTTGATGACTTCAAAGTGCGTTTGGGGATGTTTGCCGGCGAGGAGTGTTTGCAGCAGACGTGACAGGCCGAATTCGGGTTGCGGTTCTCCGCGTGCGGCGGATTCACCCAGAACAAAAATTCGTATCGAGTTCGTTGCCTTGCGCTGTGAGATTGAAAAAGGTTGTGGCCAGCGTGCCATTTCGCGGCCGAAAAAGCGCCAGCCGAATTGGTTGTTCTGCACAAACACAGCGCGACCATTCTGCGTGGCTGACAACAGGAATGCAGTTGGATGGCCGTAACCCGTCCATCGCAGGGTGATCTCGATCAGTCCCAGGAAAATAAGAGGAATGCCGATCATCGCCGTCAACCGAAACAACCAGAGCTTTCTGCGGGAAAAGTTTACGGCGATGGCCGGTGCGGGTGCGCTTGGGCGTGCGGCCTTTGCAGTTGCGGGGGACGCGGTGTTTTTCGCGCGGTGATTTCGCATCGGGAAGGCTTTTTCATAGCAGCCCGGCTTCGTGGTAGCGAGCCGGTTTTACTGCGCCAAAAAGTCGTGAGTTTTGATGACTATCCGGCATATGTTGCTGACACACCCATTTTTCAGGCGATGTAATACGTTTAGATGACATGCCTGACGGCGATGAGATGCTAACTTGGTTTGCATAAGCACTACATGAAATCGAAAGCACACGCGCCTCGTTTGCGACCTCACGCGTTCACTCTCATTGAACTGCTGGTGGTGATTGCCATCATTGCGATTCTTGCGGCGATGCTCCTGCCTGCGTTGGGCAAGGCCAAGACAAAGGCGCAGGGCATTCACTGCATGAACAACACGCATCAGATTTTGATCGCGTGGTCAATGTATGCCGGGGATTTCTACGATTACCTGCCTGCGAATGATTTTCCATGGATGACCATGATTTCGGCCTTGCCTGTGGATGCCCGTGCCAACTGGGCGCCGGGATCCAT
>CAZFNB010000415.1:0-3444 GCA_964520235.1 uncultured Bifidobacterium sp.
TGACCGTAAGGAAAAGTCCTTTGGTGGTGTTGTTTGTTGAGTTTGGCGAGGATGGAATGTTGGTCGGATATGTGACCGTTGAATAGTCGAAACCGAATATGGCCTTGAAATCCAATCCACCGGAAGCGGTGCGGAAGAAAATTTTGTAGCCGTTCGTCGTGCCGATGTTTGTCACAGCCACCGGCGAACCGTAGCCGTCGAAATTATCCTGAAAGAGCACGACCGGAACGTTGACCGTGAGAACAGCCACGGCGCTGGTAACACTTCCCGCAGCGTTGGTCACCACGGCCGAATAATCTCCAGCGTCCGCCGCCTGCGCATTGACGCGGGTGTAGCTGGTTTCTGTCGCGCCGGAGATGTTCGTCCCGTTGAACCGCCAATGATACGCAAGTGGAGCGGAGCCGGTCGCAACAACGCTGAACGTGGCGTTTGCGCCTGCGGTAACGGTCTGGCTTTGGGGATGTGAAGTGATGTTCGGAGCCGTGGGTGCGTTTGTGATCGTCAACGTAGCGATGGCAGAGGTCACTGAGCCGCTGTAATCTGCCACCACCACGTCATAATTCCCGCCGTTCGTGGCTTGAACGCCTGCGATCAGATAGGAATTTGTGTTCGCACCGGCAATGTTCGTTCCGTTGAAGCGCCATTGATAGACCAGCGGTGCTGTTCCCTGGGCAGCAACATCGAATGTAACGTTTGCTCCCACACCCACGGTTTTATTCGTGGGATCGGTCGTGATCGCAAGCGGAACGCGGAAGACATGAAGTTTGCGCCCGGATGCGTAGGCGAGCGTCGGACTGAGGATGCGGATACGATTGATGCTGCCCGAATCGTTGTAGCCCACTGGCGACCATGTTGCGCCACCGTCTGTCGTATGAAGAAAATTATCCGAGTAAGGTGCGCTGGAGCCGTCGCCGCCCGCCCAGCCTTCCGTGGCACTGATGAAACCGACGCCCTGCCAGTAAAAACCGTCGCTGCTCGGGAGAATCGTCGGCGAAATGGAAGTGTAAGGAACGCCGTTCGAGGTCCACGTCGCACCGCCGTCCGTCGTCTTGTAATAAATCAGCGTGTTGTTAAGGCCGGGATCGCTTGTCACGTTTTGTTGAAGTGAAACGTAACCGATGTTTGGCGTGGGAAAGGAAATCTTCCAGAAGTAGCAGCAAGGGATGGTCGTGGTTGCCACTGGAAACCAGCTTGCGCCCCCGTTGGTGGTGCGGGCTATGCGCCCGTAGTAAGTCGAACCACAGCTTACGGCGAACGTGTTGGTGTTCATGCCCACCAGGATGCCGTTCGTCTTGTCGTGGAAATACACATCCATGATGCCACCCATGACCCCGGCGGTGGTTAGGTTGGTGACCGACCAGTTCGTGCCGCCGTCGGTGCTCTTTATGAAGTAGGCCGGGCCGCGTACGCGTCCGCCTCCGTAGATGGTTTGTGAATCGAGCACAAAGAACGAACAAAGCCCCAACATCCCCTGCTCGACAAATCCCGGGCGGTTCGTCCATGTGTCGCCCCCATCGAATGTTTCAAACAAGACGTTGGTTTCGGTGACGTTTACGTCGTAAGACCCTGGCCCGAGATTTCCCGCAAATCCGTGGCTGGCGTCGAGAAAGCTGATGGAACGAAAGTGTGTGTCTGTCTTGTTGAGCTTCTGCACCCAGGTGTTGCCACCATCGGTGGTTTTGAAAATTCCCGCCCGCCCACGAGCCGTGTAGCCAATCGTCGGACTGACCATGTAAATGTCGTCGTGGCGCGTTGTGCCACTTGGAGAATTGGGTAGCTGTGACCAAACAGGCGTCTGGGCGTTGGCTGCTGAACAAGCTGCAATGGCAAGCGCAAGAAACAACAACACCTTCACACGACGATTCATAAATTTGATTTCGTGAGCGTAACACACCACGTCTGCTTCCGCCAAGCGGAGACATGTTTGTGTCTGTGGAGAAGGGAGCGGGCGGCCCGGTTGTCAGTGTGACTCGTCGCCCTCGCCATGCTGGCGTTCACGGGGACGGTGCAACTGACGCATGGCGCGTCGAAGCTGGTCAATTTCTCTTTCGTCCGCGAGCTTCTGGCGTTCTGCGAGCTCAACAAGTTCGAGGACTTCTTCCATCTTGTCATGAGCCTGTTTGAGCGCCTCGACGATTTGCATCACTTCATCAATCGCCTGGTGAATCGCCGCCACGGAAGCTGGCTGATGCGGTGGTGGCAGCGGCTCGCGACGTGGCGTTTCGCGACGAGGCCGAACTCCGGATTCGCGGGATTGGACCGGCTCGGCATTTTCAAAAACTTCATCCGCTGCCGGCTCAACTGAAGGAATCGGCTCTGCAATCGTGTCAGCGGAAGCTGCGGCAGACTCCGCGACTGGCGCGCCCGTTGAAGTTGGGCGGCGGCGTCCCCGCCCCCCACGCCGACCCCGGCGGCGATGCCCGCCGCTTCGGCCATCGGTTTTTGTTCCTTCGGCTGGATTTGGATTCGGTTTTGATTCTTCGTTGTCCGGCATGTCGAAATCAGGTTGCTGGGATTGCCTGCGGTTGAAAAGGCAATTCGGCGGCTTTCAAGGGAATCATCGGAGCGGCGTTTTGGTAGTATCCCCGGGTTTCGCGCCGTTGGACACCGGACTAGATTGCGCGCGAAATCCGAACATGGACTTGCTCGAATACTGGAGGTTGCGTGAACGCCCGTTTGAACCGACGTGGGACACGCGTTTCTTTTTTCAGGGTCGCGCGCATGACGAGGCGTTGAACCGTTTGAGTTTTGTCGTCGGGGAGCAGACGATGCTGCTTGGCATGTTGACGGGCGAAATCGGCTGCGGCAAAACGCTCACCCGCGCGGTGTTTTCCCAACAACTGGCAGCAGGACATTATCACGTGGTCACGCACGAAAATTCATCCTTCAGCTTCAACGACCTTCTCGGCATGACACTGCGTGCGTTGAGCGAAACGGATGCGCCGGTGGCGCGCACCAAGGCCGGACGCTGGGAGCAGTTCCAGCAAACCGTCAAACGCATGGCACTGGCAAACCGCCATCTGGTCCTGATTTTTGACGAGGCGCAGGAAATGGCCGACACGACGTTGAACGAGTTGAAGCTGCTTACAAACCTGAACGGCCATGGGCGGAGTTATCTGACGGTGATACTTGTGGGCCAGCCGGAGTTGCGGGACAAGATTGCGCGTTGCCCGGCGGTGGACCAGCGCATCAGCCTGCGATTTCATCTTGATGCTTTGACTTTGCAGGATTCAGCAAACTATTTCAGCCATCGCCTGCTTGCGGCGGGACACGCTTCCGGGGACCTGTTCGATCCGGGTGCGGTCGAACGCGCGTTCACGGCATCGCATGGAGTGCCGCGTGCATTGAACCGTCTCGGCAAACTGGCGCTTGAATTTGCGTGGCTGCATGAGTATCCAAGAGTCACGTTTGCGGCCGAGGATGCAGTGGCGCGCGACCTGGATC
>CAZFNB010000416.1:0-3432 GCA_964520235.1 uncultured Bifidobacterium sp.
CACGGTAACGGCCATCATGGGATTGTCTGTGATCCAATCGCCCGCACCCATTTTCACCTATTACTCATTCCTAGATGGCCCAAGCGAACAGCCGGCGAACGCATCACCCGGTTCAGGAGTTGGCTCTGTGGTTTATGACAGCACGGCCCGCACACTGACCATGAATGTCAGTTGGAGCGGTCTGGTTGGAACGACGACCGTTTCTCACATCCACGGCAATACGGCGACGCCGTTTGCGGGCACGGCTGGTGTAGTATTGACGCCTGGAACGCTTCCTGGATTTCCTTCAGGGCTGACCAGCGGCACGTATTCCACGGTTCTTGATCTATCACTGGCGTCAACCTATCCGGCGGCATTCATCACTGCCAACGGTGGAACAACTCTCGGTGCCGAGAATGCCATCATGAACGGCATCGCCAACGGGCGTGCCTATTGGAACATCCACTCGTCGGTGTTTGGTGGCGGTGAAATCCGCGGTTTCTTCACCACTGTGCCGGAACCGGGCTCTGCGGTGATGCTCGGCCTTGCCGCCGCTGGTTTGCTGGCTCGCAAAGGTTTTCGGAGAAAGTTCTGAGATTCATGGGTCAGGCTGATGGCGCGGAGCTTTGAGCAGCTTCGCGCCATTTTTGTAACTTCAAGTTGTGCGACGAATCACAAACAACCTGCGCTGTCCGGGAATCATGCTGGCTGCGATTGCCGGGTTGCTGGCGTCTTCTGGCGCAAACCTGTCTTCTGCTGAAACACCTGGCGTGATTTATTTGATCGAGATCGTCCAAACCAACAAGGTCTGGCTTCATTTCGATACTGTGCCGAACAAGGCGTACACTGTTCAATACACCGATTCCCTCAAGCGCACGACCAACGGAGTCACCGGTAGCTGGACCAATTTGACCGTTGCTCCCACCGCGCCTGCCTATCCTTTCAGCCTGCATTACGTCATAGAAACGCCACGGACGAATTCGCAACGGTTTTACCGGTTGGTGTCAACGCCCTGATTCATGCGTGTACGACTTCTCATTCTTGCGTTGCTGCTGCCGTTGCAATCGCCGTATGCCTGCGATCTTTGCGCGGTTTACAACAAGGACATCGGCTCGGGCGATTTTGGCAGCGGATTCTCTTTTGGTGTGACCGAGCAATTCATTCCCTGCCGCACGGTGCAACTGGACAGTCGTGAACTTCCGCCTTCGATTCTGGACGATTTGTTCGTGGATGCCTCGATGACGCATCTCGTTCCGACGTGGAATTTTTCCGAGCGCTTTGGCGTGAGCGCAAACCTGCCAGTCGTTCATAAACGGTTCAAACGACTGCAACTCACCCCTGCAGGCGTCGTGTCGGATTCAGGGACAGAATCAGGCATCGGTGATCTCGCCTTGATTGGCCGGTTTACCGTGCTGAAGTTGCGCGACAGCCGGCGCGCTTTGATTGTCAATCTGCTCGCGGGCGTGAAGTGTCCCACCGGCGACGCCAGTCGTATTGAAGAGGAGGTGGATGTGACCCGTGCGCTGGATGCCATTTACGGCGTCGGACATCAACACGCCGTCAGCGGTGTTCACTTGCGCGACATTGCGTTGGGCAGCGGTTCGTTTGACGGTGTTTTTGGCGTCACTGCCAATGCACGCTGGCAGCGGCTCTTTTTCAACGCACAGTTCCAATATTATCTCCGCACGCCTGGCGAATCAGATTACGAGTTCGGCGATGAATGGATGCTCTCCGGCGGCCCGGGCGCTTATTTGATTCAAAGCAAAAAAGTCACACTCGGTCTTCAACTGCTCGCCTCTTACGATTGGATGGGCAGTGACCGCGTGCTCGGACGCCGGAATCGAAACACGGGGATGTCCGCGTTTTATCTCGGACCGCAGATCAATCTCAGCCTCGGCTCTCGATTCAGCGCTAATGCCGGAGTGGATGTGCCGTTGGAGATCCGAAATGATGGTTTGCAAAACGTGCCTGACTATCGGCTACACGTCGGCCTCAACCTGGGTTTTTGACGCCGGAGTTTTGTCCGGACAGGCTGATTTGAGCCGGGCGAACAGAACAAGTCCGCTGACAGCAGCGCACGCCCAGCCAAACCAGTCCCCGTGCCGACGGTAAAAAGTCGCGGCAGGTTTTTCGCCCGGCGACCGGATTGGGATCTCCGCGAACATCACGCCTTCACCGTAAACTGACCCGCGTGCATCGTGGAACAACTGCCGGATGCGGCCATGTTCATCCACCCAGCAGGTGATGCCGTTGTTTGAGCAGCGCAGCAGAGGCACGCCGTTTTCCACCGCGCGAAAAACCGCCGCTGCTGCGTGCTGCCATTGTGCCGAACTTTCGCCGAACCAGCCGTTGTTGGTCTGGTTCACAAGAAAATCCGTCTCGTCGTCCACGTACTCACGCACGAGATGCGGGAACAAATCCTCAAAACAAATCAGTGCCGCCGTGCGAACCGCCGGCTTGCGCTCCAGTTCAAATTTCACCACGCGATCCCCGGGTTCGAATCCGCCGCTGATGGGTGTGAACCATTTGATGAACGGCAGCCAGCGCACGAGCGGAATGTATTCGCCAAAGATGACGAGATTGCGCTTGCAGTAGCGCGAAACCAGTTCGCCTTTCGGGTTGATGAGAAAACTTGCGTTGAAATAGTCTGCGTCCCCGGGTTTTGCCGGTCGCGATGCGGGAGCAGCATCGTCGCTGCCGACGATCATCCAGACACCATGTGTGTGCGCGATGTTTGTGATGGCATCATGCACGCCGTCGTCGTAACGGATCAACTTGGGCGTGGAAGCTTCCGGCCAGAGGACGAGATCGGTTTCGCGGTTCAATGCGTCTTTTGTAAGCTTCACCACGTTCGCGAACCAGCGGTCATCCTCTGCGCTGTTCCAGATTCTGCTTTGCGCAATGTTCGGCTGTACAAACGCCACACGCAGCGTATCTGCAGCGGATTCGGTATCGCGAAGTTTTGAGAAGCCCGTGATGAACACGGCAATCAACACCCCGAGCGGCAGTGCGATTTCCGCCTGCCATGCGAATCGCCGTGTCGGCTCGCGCAGAATCACCTGCGTCGCGTTGTAAAGACACAACGACATCCAGACGACGAGAAACGATACTCCATAAACTCCCGCAACCGAAGCGACGTGAATGAACGGTGTCAGTTCGTATTGCGATGCGCCGAGAGGATTCCACGGAAAGCCTGAGAGCAATCGTGCCCGCGTCATTTCCAATCCCACCCACAACGCCGCGCCGCCGAGCGCGAAACGATTTCGCCCGCTCCAGGTTTTGCACACTTTGCCTGACATGCCCCAAACCCAGGTCGCCAGATACAACGCCGTGAAGGCGCTCAACGCCAGCCATCCGAGAAAAGGATAGATTTTTTCCAGTCCGTTGACCGGAATCAACAACAGCCAGTAAAGCGATGCGAGCCAGCAGACGAAGCCTGAAATGAACCCGATT
>CAZFNB010000417.1:0-3426 GCA_964520235.1 uncultured Bifidobacterium sp.
CGCGATCGCCATCAATCACGCCGGGCAAACCTGAGCCGGATGCGAACGACGGTCGGACCACGTCCCAATCGTCACTGCCGCCGAGGTGTTCCTGAAAAAATTCCTCGTGGACGCGCTCGGTGGGATTATACCAGGGCGAACTGCTGTAATACTGGCCGTTGACGAACACGACCGCGAGCGTGCCGTGCGAGGCGATCGAACCCATGTCGTGCGACAGGCGGCGATGGATTTCGTCGCGGATGAAGGGATTGTCTTGCTCGTTGAAACCGGCGCGCAGGACGAGCTGATCGAATGTTTGGACGCCGGTAAGCGGAAAGAGCGGATAGTCGAGGCGACCTTCACCGTAGTCGCTGCGGAGGTAGAGCCGGAAGGAAAACTTGCTTGACGGCGTGAGGCGGGGGCGCTGCCAATCACTGCCTTGCACGCGAAGACCGCACTCGACCTGAAAGCCGGAGTTGTCTTCGGGCTGAATCCATTCGACGGAGGTCTCGCGTTCCCACGCGAGGCCGTGCTTGGAGGGATTGTGATAATCGTTGGTGGAGGTGGATATCCAGAGGCCGCTTTGACCGGCATCGTAGTAACCGCCGTTGATGCCGAGGATGCCATTCGGGCCATAGAGATGGTTCGACGCGGTGACGATGGAGATCGCCGGAAGCGACCGCAGATTTTCCGGCAGGTTGAAGAAGTAGGTGTGCGTCGTGGTTTTCGACGGAAGATGATTCGCCTTGAACGCCGCGATGCGGAACAGCGTTGTGTTCGAGATCTGCAATGACGCGGGAAACACCGTGCTGCTGGCGGTCGGCTCGGAGCCGTCCGTGGTGTAGCGCAGCGTCGCGCCGGGCGTGGGGCAGGAGGCGGTGAGCGTGAACGGCGTGGTGAAGTGACCACGGTTGACGTTGACATGAACCGGCTCGACCACACCGACAATGGTGCTCAAGCCGTTGGCCGCGCCGGGCGTGGGCGTGGCGAAGTAACGTAACTGGCCGAACAGATCGTTGCCGTAGGAAATATCGTTGCGCTGTTCCGGGAATGGATCGAATCCGCTGACAAACTGGCGCGGTGAATCCGCCGAATAAAGCCCGAGCGATTCACCGCCGTTCGCGAGTTTGAAATTGGTGTGAAGATTACTGCTCGTGCTCGTCGGGCGACGATCTTTGCCGGAAGCGAACACGACGAGATATTGGCCGGGGTTCAACGTGCGCGCCGGGAACGTCCACAAGCCGGGCAGGGCGGGGTCGTCGCTCAAAGACCAGTTCGTCAGGTTCACCGATTGCGAACCGCGATTGTAAATCTCGATCCAGTCTTCCTGCGAACCATCTTCATCGGCGAGGCCGTTCGTGGAGACGTTGGCAGCGACGATTTCGTTGATGACGAGGTCGGGCAGCGTGAGATTCGTGTTCAGCGTGTAAGACCAGTTGCCACCCGCGAAAGCATTCGGCGTCAACGCGGCGTCCGTGATGCCGTGATTCGTCGCCCACGCGACTGCAACCGTGCCCGTCGGGGGCGGGGGGAATTTGAACACGTAAGGTTGCCCGGCGAGTTTCGTGACGTTCGTGGCGGGCGAACCGTTGATGAGCAGATCGGAAGCGTTCACGCCGAGAACGGTTTCGCTGAAGCTAACTTCAATCTGACTCAACACGCCAAGCAGCGCGCCGCCGCTCGGGAAGAGTTGCGTCATCACGGGCGGGATGGTGTCCACGAGATTGTATTGCCACGTCGCGCCCGGGCCGGTGGCGTTGAAGGCATTCGCGGGCGAGGAAAAATCCGTGATGCCATGACTCGCGAACCATGTCATCGCAAGAACGCCTTCCGCCGGTGGCGCGAATGTGAAGGTGTAGTTCGTGCCGCTGCCGCTCAGGCTGAGGGCTTGCGCGCCGTTCAAACGCAAATCACCCGAATCCACGCCGGTGACAGGCTCGGAAAAAGTCACGGTCACGGTGGTGAGATTTGAGATCGTGCCTGCCGCCGGGCTGACGCTTTGAACGACCGGTGGCGTGACGTCCGAGATGAGGCTGACATCATCAATGTAAAACGTCGGGAGAGTATTGCCGGACACATTGAAGATGTTAAACCGCGTCATGTTCGTGGCGCCCGCCAGCCCGAGGCTGTCCAGGGAGAGCGTGACTTGCTGCCAAGTTCCGGCAACTGGAGCCGGGATGGCGACCCCGGGAAGTCCGACCCCATCCTTCTCGGCATAGACTTGCAGGGCTTGTCCACCGGAAGTGCCGCCGTGAATCCAAAAGGAGAAGCTCACAAATGCGTTCGCGTTTTGCGGGCTATGCCAGAAGGACAGTGCGGACCAGGCGGCGGAGTTGACGCTGATGGCGCTGGTGCCGGAGCGCTTCGTGGTGGTCTGATTAAGATCGTGCGTGGCCCAACTCCAGTCCTGCCATCCGTTCTGGAGCGAGTCGGTGTAAATCGCTTGATCCGCACCGGCGAAAAAGATGGAACCGCAAGTGAAAAATACGGCAGCCAGCCAGAGGCGTATTCTTCGACGCCAATCGTGAGTGGATGTCACAAAAGGTACATACCAACAACTTTTATGCATGATGGAGTGGAAAACCATACTGTATAATGCCCGGGTTTGTAGAAAAAAAGTGTGTCATCAGTTCAAGCGACAATTACCGGGACGCACCCGGTGACGAATCCGGGCTGTCGCCGATACCTTGACTAGCACTAGCGCGCTTGGTACGGTTTGCGAGTCTGGAGACAGCAGCAACATGAAGGTTGAAAACAATCCCTATGCGCTGGTCGTTGTTCTGATGGCGGCAGCAGTGTTATTTGCAATCACACCGCTGGTTCTGGCCAGGCTCTGGGCGAATTTTTTCTCCCCGCGCAAACCGGGTCAGGACAAAAACGCCACTTACGAATGCGGCCTCGAATCCAAAGGCGACGCCTGGGTTCAATTCAAATCGGAATACTACCTTTACGCGATCATCTTTCTGATTTTCGACGTGGAGACGATTTTTCTCCTGCCGTTCGCCGTGGCGTTCACGGGACTTGGTGTTGGCGCGTTCATCTCGCTGATGGTTTTCCTTTTTTTGCTCGTGGCAGGATTGCTCTGGGCATGGAAGAAAGGCGTGTTGACGTGGCGCTGATTCACACTGGACTTTAACGTGGACGAAGGACTCAAAAACGAACTGCAGAAGCAGGGCATCTTCACGACAACCTTGGAGGGCATCTACAATTGGGGACGCCAGAATTCCGTCTGGCCGCTGCAATTCGGGCTTGCCTGTTGTGCCATCGAGATGATTGCGGCATCAATGGCCCGCTATGATCTCGCGCGTTTCGGCGCAGAAGTGTTCCGTCCATCGCCGCGCCAGGCTGACCTGATGATCGTGGCAGGCACGGTGACAAAAAAAATGGCTCCGCAAGTTGTGCGCCTCTACAACCAGATGGCCGAGCCGAAATATGTCATCGCGATGG
>CAZFNB010000418.1:0-3410 GCA_964520235.1 uncultured Bifidobacterium sp.
GTGCAGCCCACGCATGACCAGCCCGTCGTTCAACCCGGTGTGCCCAATCAACCGCCGGATGAGCCGGCGCGTGGGATTGTTCAAACCGCCGAGCCGGAGCCGGTCGCGTAAAAAATCCGCAAGCAACTCCTTGCTGGTCGTGTAAGTGACGTCAACGGCATAGCCTTTCAGCCGCGCCGCCGCGTCCATGCCGCCTGTGACTGTGCCGACGCTCACGCCGCAAAAATTGTAGAGCGGTCGCAACCATTCCGCATCGCGCCCGACGAGATAGTCATTTACGGTCACGACGTGGCATGGACGTTTCGTCCAGCCTGCAAGCACGGCGGCCAGTCCTGCCGTGAGTGTTTTACCTTCGCCCGTCGCCATTTCCGCGAGGCAGCCGCGATGCATCGCCATCGCTCCCATGAGCTGGACGGGAAACGGATGAAGCCCGAGTTGCCGCCGCGCTGCTTCGCGGATCGCGCCGAGTGCGGAGAGTGTCATGGCATCGGAAAGTTTTCCGCCGCGACGGAACGCACTGCGAAATTCCATCAGCCGCTCGTGGAGTTTCACATCCGGGAGATCGCGCCAGCGTGGTTCGTCCGCAGCGATACGCTCCGCGTCCTCTTCCAGCCGCGCCACGCGGTTTGAACGGCGATGATACGCGCCGATGATGCTGTTCACTGTCGCATCCAGGCCCTTCAACACGCGCGGCGGCACACGGTAATCAAGCCGGTGATAATCGTGCGAGGGCGTTTGCATGTGCTCAAAGCTGGTAGCGCTTCTGCAACAACTGCCACAATCTGCGCGTCCAGCGCGGGAGCAACGGCTCGGGTTCGAGATCAAACCGGATCTTTCCCGAACGACCATCCAGCAAAGTCACGTCGCTTGGTGCTTGTACGCTGGCGTGAACTTCAAAAAAGGGTTCCGCCGCGCGCTGCCCGTGCGGGTCGTCCGGTGCGACTGCCACCTCACCTCCGCCCGCCCAGCCCAGCGCGGCAGATGGCAGCGTGCGTTGTTCGCCGGGAATCACCTCCCATCCGCCAACGGCGACCACACGGCCCGCCTCGCCGGACAGCCGGACTTCCGCGCCGGCAGTTTCGCGTGTGAACAGCGCGTCGCCGTCCTCCTGCCTGACTGTCGCCGTGAATTCGAACGATGCCGGGTCAACCAACAGTCCAAGCCGGTTGCCCCGGGTGATGAATCGTCCGGCGAGTGTTTCAATCCCGGGTGAAATCCAGACGCCGTCGTGCCGGGCGCGAATCGTCAGCGCCGCTTCATCCGCGCGATGCTTGGCGAGTTGCTGTCGGGTGGCTGTCAGTTCGGATTGCAACGGTTTGAGGCTGGCGATCTGTTCGGAGGTGGCCTTGAGCACGCGCGATTCGAACTCGCGCTCTTTCGCAAGCGTGTGTGCGATCTGCAATTCGAGTTCACGATTGCGCAACCACAGCAAAGGCTGGCCTGCGCGCACGGGCTCCCCGGATTTGACGAGGACGACATCCACGATTCCAGCTGTCTCATTGATGACTTCGCTGCGAGTTGTGGCACGAAGGATTCCCGGCGCCCGAAAATGATGTGGAAACGGAACGAACTGGAGCAACGCCACCAAAATCAACGCAAGTGCGGCACTGACCACCACGGCGCGCGGACGCACGCGGTCCAAACGCGGACTTGTGGCGAGGTAGTTGATGAATTTGAAGACCGGCACCGTGACCCATGAGATCAAACAAACCGCCGCCATGAGAATGCCAAGGATGAGAAACTTATCCGCCACCACGAGCAGCACACCCGCGAACACAATGACACGATAAATGCCGCTCGTGATGCCGAAGGTCGTCAGCCAGTTTGCCTCCGTGCGGGTGCGCGCGGGGCTTTCGACCTTGCGCACGCCGAACAGAAGCTTCTCGGCAAAGAAACGCAGTTGCAGGTTCGCGCGCTGGCTGAGATTTGGAATCTCCAGCAGATCGGACAGGATGTAGTAGCCGTCGAAGCGGAGCAGGGGATTGAGGTTGAAGATGACCGTCGAGACAGACGCGACGAACATCACGTTGTAAGCCAGCGTGTGAACCACGCCGTTGCCCGTGCGCGCCCAGATGAACGCGGCGATGGCTGCGAAGAAAAGTTCCACAATCATTCCCGCCGCGCCCACAAGCATCCGATGCGCGCGGCTGCGAAAACTCCACGCGCTCGTGGCGTCCATGTAGGGCACGGGCGTGAAGATCATCAACATCACACCCATGACGTGAACTTCGCCGCCGAACTTGCGACAGAAAAAGGCGTGCCCGAATTCGTGCAGCGTCTTGATGAGGACGAGTGCCGCGTAAAGCAGCGGCAGATTGCCCGGCGCTAGAACGCCCTGCGATTGCTCCCGCAGCGCGTCCCAGTCGTCCACGACGACCTTGATGCCCAGACCGACCACCAGACACCAAAGGATCAGGCCGGCTTTGTTGATGAGCCAGCCGATGACTGGCAGCGCCTTCATGAGGAAGCGATCCGGGTCCAGCAGCGGAAACCGCATGAACATCAGATTGAGAAAACGCCCGCCGATCTCACGTTGCCGTCGCTTTTTGAATCGTTCGAACAACTGCGAGGTGTCGGCTGCGATGTGATATTGAAGCAGGTTGGCGAAATAAAGCTGGGCCAGCAGTTGGATGACCGCTTCCTGGCCCGGCGCGGTATCGGGGAAACGCTTCAGACATTCCTGCCAGACCTCCTGCACGGTGCGGTCGGGCCGGAGTCGCGCTACAAATTCATACGCGGCGGGCAGCAGGCGGAAGTAGGCGTTGTTGAACGGGTCTTCGAGGATGATCCAGCGTTCACCCCGAAAATTCTGCCGTCGCACGCGCACGCCGGGTCTCAGGCAAAGCCGCTGGCTTGCGATGCGATACCAGCTTTCGCTGAAGGTGGACTGGGCGTCAGCCATGATTCACCACCAAAGTTTCATTCTCAGAAAATCCGCCGTCCGGTGCGTGAGAATCCAGAACAACGTGCGTTTCTCGACGTTCAGCTTGCATAGCCCGCTCATGCCGGGACGCCACCAGTCTTGCGGCGGTTTGTCGAAGGTCAGACGGACGAGGAAAACATTCCCGTCCTTCTTCGGCACGGCGGACGGCTCCACACGCACAATGCGGACGGCATATTTCAATTTGGGCTGGCTGACGAAAGCGATCTCACCCGTCGAGCGCGTGAGGATTTCATGCACGTCGCGTTCGTTCACTTCGGCTTCGGCGTAGAGCGCATCCGTCCGTGCAACCTTGTAAAGCGCGTCACCCTGCTTGACCGGCGCGGCGATGCGTTCCCGCAGATCGCCCTCGACCACGACGCCCGCAAACGGACTGCGGATGACGGCGTTGACGAGGTGATAGCGGATGAGTTCCAGGCGTGTGCGGGATTGCTCGGCGAGCGATTCTGCGATGCGCGTGTCTGCGAGT
>CAZFNB010000419.1:0-3406 GCA_964520235.1 uncultured Bifidobacterium sp.
AAGCACGTCGCCACCGTTATAAAAAAATTCGGCGCGGTAGATATCCTCATAAACAATGGCGGTATCAGCCAGCGTTCGCTCGCGCACGAAACAAAATTGCCGGTGTACGAAGAGATTATGGCGGTGAATTATTTCGGCAATATCGCCCTCACGCTCGCAGTGTTGCCTGGAGCGTGATGCGCACCGTGCCGTCGGCTTCGGGTGGCGTGGTGAGCGCGGCGATCTCGAGCGAGTTCAGAGCCTTGCGCGCGTCGCCATCCGCAAGTTTCGCCAGATGCTGGGCGGCTTCCTTCTCGATCTTGATCTTCATGTAACCGATGCCGCGTTCGGCATCAATCAACGCGCGCGCGATCAGGTCGAACAACTCATCCTCGCTCAACGGGCGTAGCTCGAAGATCTGTGAACGCGAGACGAGTGGCGAATTGACGAAGAAGAACGGATTGTGCGTCGTCGCACCAATCAGCCGCACCACGCCGCTTTCCACGTCCGGCAACAGCACATCCTGCTGCGATTTGCTGAAGCGGTGGATCTCGTCAATGAACAGGATCGTCGGCTGTCCGGTGTTTTCGAGGCGGTTGTGCGCCGAGCCGAGCACGCGGCGCATGTCGGCCACGTTCGATTCCACGCCGCTGAGACGCTCGAATTTGCTTTTTGTCCGCTGCGCGATGATCTGCGCGAGCGAAGTCTTGCCCGTGCCGGGCGGGCCGAAAAAGATCAGTGACTGGATGCGGTCGGCCTCGATGGCGCGACGCAGCAATTGTCCCGGGCCGAGGATGTGGGACTGGCCGACGTATTCGTCGAGCGAACGCGGACGCATCCGCGCGGCGAGAGGCTGATGGCGCGGCGCGGCGGCTTCCGGTTCGGAGTGTTCCGGATTTGGATTGGGAGTGGTCGCAAACAAGTCATCGCGCGCCATGCAGGAGAGGCTACCAGTTCTGGGTTCGATGCCCAAAAAGAAAAAGGCCCGCCACAAGGCGAGCCTTTCAATCCATCCCGTTTGGGACTTCACGCTTAAAATGACCCCACCATTGCCGTGTGCTGCGGATCCTTTGAACATGTTGTAGCAACATGTGGAACGAACTGGATGGTTTTCGACTTCCAATCAAGGCCTGTCGGCTGCCACCGCAGCATTGTTCCGGGATCGTATAATTACGGTTCAAGGATTTGCTGCTAATCACGAACAGGGCAGGGTAAATCTGGTTCCTGTTTACGACTTCCAAAGAACGGGTACGACTTTGCGCGTGTAAATGCACGACGCGTGCCAGCATTTGAACCGAGGCCAAAACATTCACAAGAAAATTCTCTGCAACTTTCCAGCAAAGAATTCTTGACCCGGATACCGGGCCGTCCTCGTGCCGGAATTCACTCCACTTCCGCCGTCACGATGTTCAGGATTTTTGTCTCGCGTTTTTGCAGAAGGCGACCCAGCGGGCCGAGCGCGAGCCAGTAGCCGAAAACAGCCAGCGTGACCAGGATGGCTGAAAAAAGAAAATTCACAGGCACAACTTCCGGCCATCCAGCCTTGCGCCACAAAAACTCAAGCAGCGGCGGGAAAAACACCGGTGACATGACCAGCGGTGACAACAACTGACACGCCACCATCATCAGCATTGCCAGCGCGGGCATTTTTGTCGGCTTCATTGTGCCGGGTTGGATGCGGTAGGGCACGAGAATGGAAAGCAGGTTTCCCGCAAGCCCGGCGAGCATCAGCGTGGTGGCGAGTTGCAGAAACGCGGCGAGCGTCGTCAGCAGCGGCAGTTTCAATCCGATCGAGATCAACCCGATGACGAGCAGGCCGAAGAGCGCGCCAACAGGAACCGTTGCCAGATTCCGCCCCAGCAAGATCAACCGGCGGTCCGCCGGGCAAAGCACCAGCGCACGAAAGCCGTCGCGGTCGAAGCCGAACTGGTTTGCAAGAAAGCCAAACATCATGAAAACCGTGAAAGTTCCCGCACCCGTCGCGAGAAATGGTTTGACTGCAACAGGGATGTTTGTGACGGAGCGTTGAAAGACGGACACGCCGATGACGACAACGACGATGAACGACGTTGCCCAGGCCATCTTCACCTCCGGCGCACGCAACATCGAGCGAAACGACGCGACGGCGATCGCGGCGCTTTGCTCGGGAATGCCGCGCAATTGAAGTTCGAGGAAACGCATCGAGCTTGGTTTGGGTTTTGGCGCGTTGGCATCCGGCTGAACGACCGCCGCCTTTGCTCCGATCTCACCTTGGAAAAATTTCCGTGTCGAAATGTAAGCGCGTCGCAGCCCTGCCAATCCCAGCAACGCACCGCCGCAAACCCCGAGCACCGCCGGCCAGGCGCTTCCTTCAGCCAGTGCTCTTGCGCCGACGGGCAGCCAGAATGGCGGGATGCATTTTTGAACCGTCATGACGTTGTCAAGCGTTCGACGTTTTTCAGCATTTTGCAGCTCACGGCGTTGGCGCAATTCCTCGGCGTTTTTTACGGTGTATGATGGGGTTGGTTTGTTACGGCGGAGCACGTTGAAATACAGGTTCGGCGCTTGTGCCACGAGTATGAATGCGAGCGTGATGAACGTGATGACGGTACGGCGGCGGCGCGGGTTGCTCATCATCGCTGCAAGCCAGCCGCGCAGGCAATACGTCCAAGCCGATACCATGAACACCGTGGTCAACACGAGCGGCGTCAAAAACAGCATCAGCGCTCCATGCGAGAACACGAGGCCAACCGACAGGCCGATCATCGCCGGCACGAACACGATGACGCTGAACACAAAGTGCGACGCCACAAAATTCACCACGAACATCTGCCCGAGCAAAACCGGCAGGTGCATCAGACGCTGAAGATCAATCGTCTCGGAACGTTGAAGCTCGGCAAGCAGCCCGATCATCCACGAAAACAGAAACACGCCGGTGAATCCGGCCCACACGCCCATGATGGCCGCGGGTGATGCGTCACGCATGGCCGTGATGCCGACGATCAATCCGACAATGAATCCGATCACCGATGCGGTTGCCGCGCCTATGCCGACGATCGCCGCCAGCACTGCGCCGAGACCGCCGCTGCGTTTCCACTGGTTGACCGTGAGCCGCCAGCGCAACCACAGGATTGTTTTGAGTTGCTCCCAGTTCAATCAACCCTCCAGCCAGCTCAGTTTTTGCGATTCGTGCCCTGACTCGCCGACCACGGCGAGGAACTTGTCCTCCAGCGAACCGTCGCGGCGCAATTCCTCCATCGTGCCTTGATGCACGATCTGCCCCTTCGCAATGATGGCGACGTCCGTGCAGAGCTTCTCGACGATCTCCAGAACATGTGACGTGAGAAAAACCGTTGCGCCGCGGTTGACGCAATGCCGCAGGATGTCCCGCAACACCCGCGACGCCACCGCGTCCACGCCCTCGAACGGTTCATCCAAAAAAAGAAGG
>CAZFNB010000420.1:0-3405 GCA_964520235.1 uncultured Bifidobacterium sp.
GCGGGCGGCGGGGTTCGAGTTTTGAATCGTCGGGCGGCTGCCTATGTTCAGCACTGCGCGGTGAATGCCGTCATCCACCCGGACATGCGCAGCATAAACACCTTTGGGGGGCAAAAGCATTCCGCTGGTGTCCAGATTCGCCGTCGGGAAACCGAGCTTGTGGCCGAGTTGATCGCCGTGAACGACTTTGCCAGCGATGGAGTAAGCGCGACCAAGCATCTGGCTCGCAGAATCAAAATCACCGGATCGGATGGTTTCGCGGATGCGCGTGCTGCTGACTGTGTAGCCGTCCAATGCAACAGCGGCAAGACCGTGAACCTGAAAACAAAGTTCAGCGCCAAGCTTGCAGAGCAGGGGAACGTTTCCGCTGCGCCTGTGCCCGAAGACAAAATCCGCGCCGACACAGATGCTTTGAATCCGTCCAAGGTCGCGCGCCAGGTCACGGATGAATGTTTCGCCAGACAACTGGCTGAAATCGCGATCAAAAGAAATTTCCAGCAACGCATCTGCGCCAAGCGATTCGATGGCCTGGATTTTTTGCCCGCGTGAATAAATCAGCGGGGGTATGCGGTCGGGCGCGACGATGGCGTTGGGATGCCTGTCGAAGGTGACTATAAGCGCAAGCGCCTCATGCTGGCGTGCGTCGGTGATGGTCTGGCGGATGATTTGTTGATGGCCGAGGTGGACGCCGTCAAACACACCGATGGCGAGGCAGACTTTTCTGCCGCCATTGCCGAGGTCTCGAGGGTTGACGATCAGCTTCATCGCGCATGAATCCTATCCGTTTGCAGCCAGCTTCAAAAATGGAATCACGCGCTTCTCCAGATCTGCTGTTGAAAGTTTCAACACCTCTTCGAGCGTTTTTGCGTCAACCACATCAAACTTCCCTGAAACGCTGCGTCGCAACGTGGACAGATGTGCGCCACAACCAAGCTTGATGCCGAGATCATGCGCCACGCTGCGGACATACGTGCCCTTGGTGCAGGCAAGCTTGAACGTGCCGAGCGGCTCTGTGTAATTGGTGAAACGAAAGTTGTAGATGTGGATGAGGCGCGGTTCGCGTTCCACTTCGACGCCTTTGCGCGCGAGTTTGTAAAGCGGCACGCCGCCTTTCTTGATCGCGGAAACCATTGGAGGTGTTTGCATCTGATCGCCGATGAATTTTGCCGCCTCCTCGTTCAACTGATCCAGCGTCATCGGCATCACGGGCAGGGTGGCGGTGATTTCGCCGTCCGCGTCGTAGCTGTCTGTGGCCTCCCCAAACTTGATCGTGCCCTCATAGACTTTGTCGTCACCCATCAACCTCTCGGAAAGCTTTGTGCCGCGTCCGAGCACGATGATGAGCAGGCCGGTGGCATTGGGATCGAGCGTGCCGCAATGGCCGACCTTCTTGATGCCGAACTTGCGTCGGATGGCATCCACGACGTCATGCGACGTCGGGCCGGCGGGTTTATCAATCAGGATCGCGCCATCGAGCGCGGTGAAGTCTTGCATGTGAGTCAGCGGGCCTTGTTGATCGCCTTCTTGATGGCGGCGATGACGCGGCGTTGAATGGACATGGGACGACCGGTGATGCGTGCGCCAGCCGCGGCGGGATGGCCGCCACCGCCAAACTGGGCCGCGATGTCGCTCACGTTCACGTCCGGGTTCTTCGAGCGAAGACTGATACGCGTGAGTTCGGAATCAATCTCCTCGAACACACAGGCGACAACGACAGGTTCAATGGCGCGGATATGATCAATCAATCCCTCGGCGTCATTGCTTACAGCCCCGGTGCGGGCGAGATCGGCTTTCTTCAGCCAGAAGTAGGCTATGCGGTCATTATGCGTGAGTTTGAACTTGCTATAGACGTGTTTGAGCAGGCGCGCGCGCGAAAGTGGAAACGACTGGTACACTTCGTCACATATTTTTGCGAGGTTCGCGCCGCGTGTGACGAGTTCCGCGCCGACATGGAACGTGCCGGGGCGGGTGCTTGGATATTGGAATGAACCGGTATCCGTGGAGACCGCCGTGAACAGGCAATCAGCGATGCGTTTCGTGATCGGCCAGCGTGCGGTTTTGAGCAGGCGGTGGATCAATTCCCCGGTCGAGGGTTCCCGCGGGGAAATCCAATTCACGTCGCCGTAGCGCGTATTGCTTTCATGGTGGTCAATGTTGACGAACAGCTTTCGCGCGCCGATGCACTCGCCGGCCTTGCCGAGGCGCTCGAAGCTGGCGCAGTCCGTGGCGATGACCAGATCAAACTCTTCACCCTGTTTCGGTTTTTCAAAATCGTGATCGGGATCGAGGAAGCGATATTTGTGCGGAACGGGGTCTTCGTTCCAGCAAACCACCTTCTTGCCTTCGGCCCGGAGCGCGAGCGTGAGACCGATTTGCGAACCGATGCAATCGCCGTCCGGCCGGATATGACCGACGACACAGATGGTTTTCGCCTCGCGGATGGCGTCAATGATGCGATCCAGGATTTGCGGGTGGGATTTCATTCCGCAGGCTTTGTTTCTCCGGCTGGAGATTCCTTTTCCAGTTCCTCGATGATCTGCATGACGCGATTGCCGCGAACGATGGAATCATCCACCACAAACCGGAGCGTGGGTGTGTATTTCAGAACGACAGATTTGGCCATCAAACCCTGGATGCGTCCGCGGTGTTCGGTGAGTTTTTCAAGGCCGCGTTTTTGCTGGTCGGCGTTGCCGAGAATGCTGACGAAGACCACGGCAGACTTCAAATCACCCGCACAATCCACGTCATTGACAGAGATGAGGCCGACCTCGCTGACATTGAACTCGCGACGAATGGCTTCGCCTATGGCACGCTTGAGCAACTCGCGGACTCGTTCATGACGGAGAGTAGGCATCAGAAATGAATGGCCGACGGTTAAAAATTTAAAACCAGACTCACAACTTTGCCGCAACTTTTTCAACGGTGTAGCATTCGACAACATCGCCGACCTGAATCTCGCTGAAACCCTCGATGCGGATGCCGCACTCCATGCCTGCACGGACTTCGTTGACCTCGTCCTGAAAACGGCGCAACGACTGCGTGACGCCTTCGTAGATGACATCCTTGCGACGACGGACACGAACCTTGCCACGGACGATACGACCGTTGGTGACCATCGAGCCGGCAACTGGCACGCCTTTCGAAAGGTTGAAAACCTGCCGAACCTCCGCAGAGCCGACAATGACCTCCCTGGCAATCGGGTCGAGCAAGCCGGCCATGCCGTTCTTCACCTCGTCTATCAATTCGTAGATGATGGCGTAAAGCTTGATCTGCACGTTTTCGTGCTTGGCCTTTTCAGCGGCGGTGCTATCCACGCGCGTGTGGAAACCAAGGATGATGCCCTTGGACGCCGAGGCGAGGGCCACGTCATTCTCTGTGATTGCGCCAACATCGCTGTGGATGACT
>CAZFNB010000421.1:0-3404 GCA_964520235.1 uncultured Bifidobacterium sp.
AAGGCATCGACACCGGCACGGCGAACTCGATTCTCGTGAAGGTGAACCAGATCGGTTCGCTCACCGAAACGCTCGACGCCGTCCAGCTCGCGCAATTCAACGGTTACACCGCCGTCCTCAGCCATCGCTCCGGCGAAACCGAAGACGCGACCATCGCCGACATCGCCGTGGCGACGAACTGCGGCCAGATCAAGACCGGCTCACTCAGCCGCTCGGATCGTCTGGCGAAATACAATCAATTGCTGCGCATCGAACAGATCCTTGGCAAGAACGCTGTTTACGCGGGCACGAGCGCGCTGCCCAAGGCGCGCCGGTAATCGGTAGGGTCGGCGCGCTGCGCCGACCGAACATCGCAGCGCGATGTTCCCACCACAAATTCAAAACCCCGGAAGTCAGTGATGGCTTCCGGGGGATTCGTTCGGCCATCAACATCGGCGGCGGATTAGTAAAATACAGCCGATGCCAGACACTCCCAAGGCCAGCATCCCCGGTTCAGGCACTGGCGTGAATTCCAGCCGTGCGTCATCAAACAACGCATAGCCGGCAGAATTGGCGATGCCAACACCCACCAGACTGCCCAGGTAAGGATGCGATCCGGGAATTACAACTTGAATACTACGTTCCTCCCACGTTCCTTCGGCGGGTTCAACCAGCCCGCCGATGCCTGAATCCACCAGAAAGTTTGCTCCGGCCGTGATCCAGATGCGTCCGCTCGGAGTTTGATCCAAGGGATTGCCGTAAGCCACAGTGAACGTGTAGGTGCCAGGTTGAAGCGCGAAGGTGGTTTGTTGCGAATAGTTGTAGCCAAGACCGAAGATGCCGCCAACGTGTTGACCTTCCGCCGCTTCGCCTGGAAACATCGTGGTGGTTGGATTCAACGTTCCGCCATAAGCATTGCCCTGCCAACCGGGGATGGGCGTGGTGGTGATGAAAGTATTCGGTCCCAAATCCAAAGTCGCGCTGAAGTGACCTTCAAGGAGTTGTCCGGGCGTGATGCCGTCGGTTTGGAAATGCGCCGTGTCCGTGCCCATCAAAGCTTCAAAGCCGGGGTTGTTGAGAGGAATCAGGGCCGCTGAAGCGGACGGAGACTGGACCAGCAGCAGAACCGCAATGCAATACGAAACTGTTTTCATAGGGAACATTCGTTGATCTGAAACCAGTGCGTTGATGCTAGCAGCGAGAAAGCCCGTATCAATGCGGAAAAGACCCGACACCCATGCCCCAAGCCTGGCTTCCCGACGCCCGGAGTGTGTCTTGGTTAATCATCGGGTTTCTGTGCCGCAACTCGAAAAGGACTGCATCCCTTGCCACCAAATTCAACCCCCCCGGAAGTCAGTGATGGCTTCCGGGGTTGTTGTTTCCGGCCAGGTTCAGCGCCGGTTTCGGAAAAGCATCGCACCCAAAGCGAGCATTCCAAGACTGAGAACGCCCGGCTCGGGAACAACCACCGGCGATTGGCGCACGGTGAACGACGTGATCCCGTCCGGCACGTCCACGGTAAAGAAAAAGTATCCGGCAAAACTCAGGTAAGGCATCACGCCGCCATCTGCATACACGTCATCCTCGGTCACGGTCAACGTCGGGAAGAATGCACCTCCGGGATTGAAGTTGAACGGCGAATTGTAATCCGGCGCGTCGAAGTCAAGACCGTCACCAGGCGTGGATTTCACAAATCCCGCGTCATAACCGTACCCAAGCTCGATGTGATACGCACCCCAGTTGAGGCCGGTGTTGTTGAAGACGCCCTCCTTGAACAGGTATTCGGATGTGCCGCCGCTGTCGATGACATTGAACACGATGTCCACCGGCCCGATACCGACGTAGTTCTTTTGCGTCACAAACACGCCGTTCGGTGAAGGGCCGGCGGTGTCGTCGTTGTTCGGCGCGCTCAAAGGACTGATGCTGGTGGCAGCGAGGGACGCAACACCCGAGTGCCAGCTGAAAGTTGTAAGCTCGCCGGCTGAAAGCGTGCCTGCCGTGATGAGGGTCAGCGCCATGACGATGCGCGTGATGATGAAACGAATTGGAGTGCTCATATAATTTGGGGTTTGTCTGCTCCACGCCCATGCACATCCGATGCGACACAGACATGGAAGTTGTTTTGGATTCTGACTGGATTCAGGTCGAGTTTCCACCCCCGCTCAAATCCTGTCAAGAGCACAGCAACTTCCTGTAAATGGGACAAAAACCCGCTACCGAGCCTTGTTTTCGCGCCGACTGCTTTTGCCGCAGACAATGAACATGTCAATTCGGAATCACCCCAACAAACTCTTCGCCTTGGCCAAGGCTTCGTCCAGCTTGCTCGCGTCTTTGCCGCCGCCGCGGGCGTTGTCGGGTTTGCCGCCGCCTTTGCCACCGACGATGGGGGCGATGGCTTGGATGATCTTCCCGGCCTGAACTTTCGCGGTGTATTCCGCCGAGACGGTGGCGATGAGCGTCACCGAACCCGCCGAACCGCCGCCAAGCACGACCACGCCTTTGAAGCGGCCTTTCAAGGCATCGGCGATGGCCTGGAGGAAATCGCCGTTGGCGTCGCCGAGATTATGCGTGATGAGCGAGATGCCGTTCACGGTGTGCGCGCTCGGGAGCAATTCGCTCGCGGCATTCGACGCGTTGCGTTGCAGCGCGATCTGGACTTCCTTCTCCAACGCTTTCTGCTGCGCGAGCAGACTCTCGATCTTCTTTTCCAGCTCGTGCACGGGCGAATTGATTTTGCCCGCGACGGTCTTGATCAACTCGCGATCATGCTTCATCACGTCGTAGGCGGTGAGGCCGGCGACGGCTTCGATGCGTCGGACGCCCGCGGCAATCGCGCTTTCGCCGACGATGCGGAACAAACCGATCTCGCCGGTGGCGCGGGTATGCGTGCCACCACAAAGTTCCATCGAATAACCGTTCAACTGTCCGGCTTCGCCGCCGATCTGGACGACGCGGACGGTGTCGCCGTATTTTTCGCCGAAGAATTGCATCACGTCCTTGCGACCTTTCACGTCGTTGTGCAGCACTTCGGTCCACGAGACGCCGACGTTTTCAACGATGCGTTCATTGACGAGCTTCTCGATGTCGGCGACCTGCTGCGGCGTGAGCGGTGCGCTGTTGAAGTCAAAGGTCAACTTGTCCGGGCCGACGAATGAACCTTTCTGCGAGGCCTCTTTGCTGGCGACTTCGTGCAACGCCCAGTGCAGCAGATGCGTCACGGTGTGATGCCGCTCGATGGCACGACGACGATTCACGTCCACCACCAAAGTGACGGTGCTGCCGGCGGCTGGAAGCGCTTCCTGTTTTTCAGCTTCAACGAAGTGCAGCCAGGTGTTACCGGACTTCTGCGTATTCGTGACTTGTAGCAGCGGACGTGAGTCCGCTCCATCTGAAGGTTTGAGCCGACTCACGTCGGCTGCTACAGA
>CAZFNB010000422.1:0-3403 GCA_964520235.1 uncultured Bifidobacterium sp.
TGGAGCCCATGATCAGGATTGAACTGATGACCTCGTCCTTACCAAGGACGTGCTCTACCAACTGAGCTACATGGGCAACCAATCTCTTTCATCCTGATGTGCCGACGACAAAAAAACCACCCCTCCATCTTTTCCACTCGAAAAAGCCTGAGGGTTGGTCAACTTGTCTCTTTTACGGCCCTAAGACGATTGGCAAAATAGAAAACCAGCCAAATCGTGTCAACGGGCTTTTTGAAGTTTTTTTGGCTGCCGCGCAAACGCTGAAAAGATTCACCATTTGAGCATTTTCCCATCAAGCAAAACCGACTTTCGTAAACGCAGCGCACCATTTCACGCAATCCGCTTTACTTGATTGCACTGTCTTCCAACCATTCGCGCATGTTCAAGCGTCTCCAAGTCCTGATTGCGGCAGCTTTGCTCGCAGGCGGATTCACCCCGCCTTCCTTTGGCGGGACGACGAACACTTACATCGTCTGGAACACTGAGAAGGATGAGCTGCTCCCGCAAAGTTCCGTCATCGCCATGGCGCAGACAGCAGACGGCTATCTGTGGCTTGGGACGATGAAGGGGTTGGTGCGGTTCGACGGATTGCACACGCGGATTTATGATCCGCTGGGCAGCGCGACAATTGTTTTCCTTTTCGCCGATTCACGTGGCGGGCTGTGGGTGGGTACGGAAAAAAGCGGTGTGGCATTCATCCGCGACGGTGTGATGACGAACGTGGTATCAGGCAGCAGCGGCGCGGGCGGAAAGCTGGTGGGCGCATGTGAGGACGCCAGCGGTGCGGTGTGGTTGTGCATGGAAGACGGACGGCTGTCACGCTTCCGGAATGGTGCGAAGGAAAACGACTGGCTGGCGGCGGATTATGGCGCGGGCGGGTTTCGGGCTGTGATTGCGGAATCGTCGGGGCAGGTCTGGGTGGCATCTGCCGGATTGCTTTCCCGTGTGACATCCGACGTTCGCGCACAGACGTTCGCTCTCGAAATGCAACCCACCCGATTGCCGGCGCGGCAGGATTTTCTCATCGCGGCCCGGTCGGGTGGTTACTGGCAATTTTATGACGGACGGATCCTCCGGTGCAGCACGAATCGCGTGGTGCGCGATGTTGGAGCGTATTCGTGGGATCAAACCCGCACGCCCGTACGCGCCGTGAGCGAGGATGCGGATGGCAATCTGTTCGTGGGGACGTATGGCGAGGGTGTCTTTCGCTATGACCGCCAAGGCGGGGTGACACAGATTACCAGCCCACCCTTGAATCACAAATCGGTGTTGTCGCTCTGCTTGGATCGCGAAGGTTGCCTGTGGGTGGGCACGGATGGCGGCGGACTGAATCGCGTGAAGCCGCCGATGTTCGAGATACACCCGGACACCACGGGCAAGACGGTGCAATCGGTATGCGAGGATGGCGAGGGCGGATTGTGGATCGGTCTCAACGGTGATTTTGTGAACCCGATTGCGGTGCAGCATTGGAGAGGCGGTGCGTTCCAGCAATTTGGCCCGGCACAGGGACTGGCCAATCCGGTCATCCGCTCGGTGTTCGTGGACAGCCGGCAAACCGTGTGGGTGGGCGGCATCAACAACGGCGGACTGTTTCAACTCGCGAACGGCAGGTTCAAACTCGTTTCGGGCACGGAAGGTTTTCAAGTCTCGACAATTTTTGAAGACCGCTCATCAAACCTCTGGGTGGGCGCGGAAAACGGACTGGCGCGATGGGACGGCAGGACATGGCGGGGATTTGGCGCACGCGACGGAATGCCGTCTTTTGCGGTGCGCGCCATGGCAGAGGACAAATTGGGAAATATCTGGATAGGAACCGATGGCGGCGGACTGGTGCGTTTCCGCGAGGGACAATTTACAAGCCACCGGCTGTCGCAGGGCGGATTGTCTGGTGACTCGGTTTCGGCGCTCCTTGCGGACGCAGACGGAGCGTTGTGGGTCGGAACCTCGGGCGGTGGTTTGGCGCGCTATCAAGACGGCAAGTGGACACGCTACACAACACGCGAAGGTCTGGCGGGAAACAGCATCTCGTATCTCATCGAGGACGGGCTGGGATTCTTGTGGATCGGATCGAACGAGGGGTTGATGCGCGTGGAGAAAAGCGCGTTGAACAATTTTGCAGAAGCCCGGCCCGAGGCGCGCGTTTCCACGATACACGTTCGCACATTCAGAAAAGCCGACGGCCTTCCTAAAAAGGAATGCACTACAGGATCGCAACCTGCCGCTTGCCGCACGCGTGACGGACGGCTTTGGTTTCCAACGATACAAGGTCTGGCCGGCGTGAACCCGGCACAACTCGCCCGCAACACAAATCCACCCCCGGTGCGTATCGAATCCGTGCTCGTGGACGACGAGCCACAAGGTGCAAATTCCTTTCAGGTCAACTGGCCGCAAGACATCGTGGTGGCGGCCAACAAGGAATTGCTCGAAATCCACTTTACCAGTTTGAATCTTTCCACACCGGAACGCACGCGCTTCCGTTACCGGCTGGAAGGTTACAAGGATGACTGGCGGGAAACCCGTGACATGCGGGAGGTGCTTTACACCAAACTGCCGCATGGCCGCTATCGCTTCCTTGTCACGGCGTGCAACGAGGACGGTGTCTGGAATCCCGCCCCGGCAACGCTCGGCATCATCGTCGAACCACCGTTTTGGAAGACATGGTGGTTTCAGGCTATTGTGATCGTGGCGATTTTGGGCGCGACCATCGGTACAGTCTATTTCATTTCCACACAGCGGTTACAACGGCAGCTTGCGGCGCTGCGGCAACAGGAGGCATTGGAGCGCGAACGCGCACGGATCGCCCGTGACCTGCACGATCAGCTCGGCGCGAACCTCACTCAAATCTCCTTGCTCGGCGAGATGGTGGAATCGGACAAGGAACTGCCGCAGGAGATAGAAGCTCACGCAAACCAGATATGTCAGACTGCGCGGGACACGTCGCACGCCCTTGATGAGATCGTCTGGTCGGCAAATCCCAGGAACGACACCTTGGAAGGGCTGGTGAATTACGCCTGCAAGTATGCGCAGGATTATTTGAGGGTCGCCAACCTGCGTTACCGCCTCGATGTGCCGACGGAATTGCCGGTCACGATCATACCGCCGGACCTGCGGCACAACGTGTTTCTCGCGTTCAAGGAATCCGTGAACAATGTCGTCAAACATGCGAAAGCGTCCGAAGTCGCCATCCGGCTTCGACTGGATGGGGCGATGTTCACGATTGAAATCGAGGATGATGGTCGCGGCCCGGGCGAGGCCGCGTCGAAAACCGGCAGAAATGGATTGCGCAACATGCGCAAGCGGATGGAGGATGTCGGCGGCACGTTCACGTTCGAGCCTGGCCCGGGGCGCGGGACGCGGGTGCGGTTGACCGCTCCGTTCAAGAAGCAATCGACGTGAACTCCGA
>CAZFNB010000423.1:0-3398 GCA_964520235.1 uncultured Bifidobacterium sp.
CAAAAAAGCGGAGCCTGTCGCCAAATAAGGGCCGCCACCACCATCAACAACCATCCGTGGGGCGTGGCCTGGTATGGCACCGAAGGCATCATCATGATGAACGACGCCGGCTGGGAGATCATCCCGGAACGGCGCAAGGCGAACCTGGACGCGGAAAAATTCAAGGGCAGCGGCAACCCGCGCCCCGCACATGTCCGCAATTTTCTCGATTGCGTGAAGTCGCGCAAACAGCCCGTGCTCAACCTCGAACTCGGCCATCACATCTCCACCGTGGCGCATCTGGGCAACATCGCCGTCCGCACCGGGAGCAAAATTAGGTGGGACGCCGAACGTGAGAAAATCATCGGCGACACCAGGGCGGACAAGCTGGTGGGCGTGGAATACCGGAAGCCCTGGAAGTTGGATTATTCCAGGCGGTCGTAACGGGCACACCTGCACGAAAATTGAATTCCCTCGCGGTCAGGAAAGTCACATCATGGCGGCTCAAAACAGTTGCCAGATTAAATCACATGAACTTGAAATCCCTCTTCACGATGGCCCGGCCCGCATTTGCCATTTGCTGCGCAGCCATGTTGATGTCCGCCTGCGCCACGGCTACGCGCGAGCCGAAGCGCGTGCTCGTCGTCACCACCACGGTCGGATTCCGGCACAGCAGCATCCCGACGGCGGAAAAAATCCTCGGCGAGCTCGCCAAAAGCAGCGGCGCATTCACGGTGGATTATGCGCGCGTGGACGTGAACGCACCCGAATTCAGCGGTGCGGACGGCAAACCGGACAAGGCCAAATACGAACCCGCAGTCAAAGCCGTGCTCGCCGAAAAGATGAGCGCCGTGGCACTAAACAATTTCGACGCGGTGATTTTCGCCAACACGACCGGCGACCTGCCGTTGCCAGACCCGCAGGGATTTGTGGACTGGGTGAAGGCCGGGCACGGGTTCGTGGGCATCCATTCGGCGGCGGACACGTTTGACAAGACATCGAAGTCGCCAGGATTCCGCCCGTTTGTGGAAATGCTCGGAGCGGAATTCAAGACGCACGGGCCGCAGGTTTCGGTGGACGCAATCAACCAGGACACGAACTGCGCCGCGTGCCGTCATCTGCCTGCGTCGTGGACGGTGTTCGACGAGATTTACCAGATGAACAGCTTCGACCGCAGCACGGTGCATGGGCTGTTGACGCTCGACAAACATCCGAACAACAAAACGCCGGGCGATTATCCCATCGCGTGGAAGAAGGATTTCGGAAAGGGCCGGGTCTTTTACACATCGTTCGGCCATCGCGAGGATGTCTGGGAGCCGAACAGCCCGGCACAATCCGGTGAAATCAAGAATCCCCCCGAGGTTGCAAGGGCATATCAGGCGCATGTGCTCGGCGGCATCCGCTGGGTGCTGGGCCTCGAAAAATGCGACGCCGCACCGCAAACACCGGCCAAGTAACCGCTGCAACCGATACGATTTTGACAATGAACCCGATTCAGAACGAAAACTCGGAATTCAACCGGCGCGATTTCATCCGGGGCGGGACGTTTGCCACATTGATGACGATGCTCGGCGGCGTGCCTTTGATGGCACAGCCATCGCCTGAAACGAAGGCGGACGCAAAACCTGTAAAAAGAATCAAGGTGGCCATCATCGGCCTCGGCCCGTGGGGACGCGAACTGCTCGACACGCTGGCAACGATTCCGCAGGCGGAAATCGTCGCGCTCTGCGACACGTATCCGCTGATCCTGAACAAGACGGCAAAAAAATTTACGGGCGTCAAGGCGGTGGCGGATTACAAGGAAATCCTGGCAGACAAGAGCATTCAATGCGTCGTCGTGGCGACACCGACGCATCTGCACAAGGACATCGTCATCGCCGCGCTGGCTGCGGGCAAACACGTTTATTGTGAAGCACCGCTGGCCCACACCATCGGAGACGCGAAAGCCATCGCACTCGCCGCAAAAAATGCGCCGACGTGCTTTTTCCAGGCGGGACTTCAGTTGCGTTCCGATCCGCAGCGGCATTTTTTGATCCCTTTCCTCCGCTCCGGCGCGCTGGGCAAACCCGTGATGGCCCGCTCGCAATGGCACAAGAAACAAAGCTGGCGCGCCGCCGCCTCGGATTCTGACCGCGAGAAAGCCATCAACTGGCGGCTCGACAGTTCGCTTTCAACGGGTTTGATCGGCGAAATCGGGATTCACCAGATTGACCAGACGGGCTGGTTTTTCATGAACCAGTTGCCCCTGGCCGTCAGCGGCCAGAGTTCGACGATTCTCTGGAAGGACGGGCGTTCCGTTCCCGACACGGCACAGCTCACGGTGGAATATCCGCGAGGCGCACGGCTCGTGTATCACATCACCATCGCCAATTCGTTCGACAAGGATCACGAGGTTTATTACGGCTCGGACGCCGCAGTGATGATCCGGCGGATGGACGACGTCACGAACGCGTGGATGTTCAAGGAGGTGGATTCACCCTTGTTGGGTTGGGAGGTCTATGCGCGCAAAGACTCATTTTTCCAGGAAACCGGCATCGCGCTCGTGGCCGGTGCCAGCAAGCAGACCGCTCTCGGCGGCAGTGCCAAGGCGGAACTGGCATTTCCACATACGCCGCTTTACTACGCGCTGGATGCCTTCCTCACCAACAGCAATGAGGTCATTTCTGCGATCGAGGAGTTCACCGAATCCGGCTTCGACGCCAATGACAAGGCCGCGCTCGCAGCCGTCATCGAACCGCGTTTCAACCGCCAGATTCCCAGCGATGTCGAAGGCTCGCAACGCGCGAACCTGAGCGTGACTTACAAAGCGCCGCGTCACGACGCCGGTTATGCCGCCACGGTGATCGCAATCAAGGCGAATGAGGCTGTGACCAAAAACACCCGCATCGAATTGAAGAAGGAAGATTTTGAACTGGCCTGATCCGTATTGACTGAACAACTGAAATCGAACCTATGAAACCGAACCAAGTCCGCCCCGTTAAAATCGCCGCCGCTCTTCTTGCTTTGACCGTGTTGCTTGCCAACGGCAACACCCAACCCGCCGCCGCGCCGGTCTCCGAAGCGCCCAAGCCAGCGGGTGGTGCGATCCGTTGGGACGCCCAACCCACGGGCAGCAGCACCAAGATCGAGGGCACGTCCACCGTTCACGACTGGACGATGGAAAGCAAAATCCTCGGTGGCTACATTGAGGCCGACGAAAAGTTCCCCGAATCCGCGCTCACGGATGCCAAAGCCGCCAGGCCCGCCATCACCGCGTTCATGCCGGTCAAGTCTTTCAAGAGTTACGCGACCAAGATGGACACCACCATGCAGGAAGCCATGAACGAGTCCACGCACAAGTTCATCCGATACACGAACATTGATCTCAAGCCGAAGTCCGCGGCAGGCAGCACCGGGCCGTTGCAGTTCGATGCCACAGG
>CAZFNB010000424.1:0-3391 GCA_964520235.1 uncultured Bifidobacterium sp.
CCCACCGCAACGCAGGAGTTATGCCCGCCGCCAGCGCCACGTCAGCCGCCGTCGCGTGGCGGTTGTCACCTTGAATCTGTCGCCAATTCGCTCGCCTTCAATCCAGAAAACAGACCCTGCGCGCGTGGTTGCCAACACCAATTCCCGACGGCGCGCACGCGGAATCTTCCTGTTAACGAACCAGTCCTGCAATTTCACAGACGCACCCATGCCTATCGGTTGAAAGCGATCTCCCGGTTGCCAGTGACGCAAAACAATATGGCAACCAATCTTGTCCGCGTCAAAAAACTCACGACCGGCAGCGCGCTCAGGCAATTTTGCGCTGCGAACGCTTTCAACCGACCAGCATGCTTTGACGCCGGAAAAATCCACCTTGCCTGTCCCTGTCGTGCCGAGATTCAACAAGCGTTTCTGCGCGCTGAAGTTTTTTTCCTCGCACGAGGCGATTTTCACGACCCCGTCAGCACCGCAAATGACCCCATGGCTTTGTCGCGTGAAGACAGGTTTGCCTGACATCCGGCGCAGTGATTCGATCAGGTCGAACTCCGCCTCGATTCCGAGCCTTTGCAGTTGGATTTGCAATGCGCGACGTTGCACCGCCGCAGAAAGTCGAACGAACGGCGGTTTTCTTTTGGACAACCACCCGCGCGCCGTCGCCTCCACGAACGCTGACTCATCGCCGATGATTTCCATCAACCGGAGGACCGTTCGTTTGAGTCCACGTTGATAGTGCCGCTCAACCAAGGGCAGCAATTCGTGACGCACGCGGTTTCGCAAAATGTCGCGGGAGTCATTCGTCGCGTCCTTGCGAAAGGCGATTTTATTTTCGCAGGCGAACTTTTCCAACTCCTGCTTGGGAATATCGAGCAGCGGACGAACCAGTTGCAACTTCCCATCTGACGCGGAGGCGTTCTGCCATTTCATCCCGGCGAGACCTTCGCCACCCGCACCGCGCAACACGCGAAGGAAAAAAAGTTCCACCTGGTCATCGGCATGATGCGCGAGCATGAGCTTCCCGATCTTCAATCGCCTCGCTGTTCGGGCAAAAAAATCGTGGCGCAGTTCGCGCGCCGCCATTTCCACCGACAATCCACGCCGTTCCGCAAATGATTTCACGTCGCCACTTCCCACGCATGCACGCAAACCAAGCGATTTCGCCGTCCGTTCGACGAACCTAGCATCTGCGTCGCTGCTGCGACCCCGCAGTTGGTGATTGAAATGCGCCACCGCCAGCTTCCAGCCGTGCGACGCCGATAAATCATGAAGCAACTGCAGCAACACCATCGAATCAACGCCACCCGACACCGCCATCAGCACCCGTTCGCCATCTTGCAAGAGCGAGCGGGCGCGGATGGACTTTTCTACGTGTTCGCGCAGATTCATTGCACCCGCATGGTATCCCGCCGCTGCCAAAGGAGAATGAATTTTTGCGCCCGGCCTCCCGTCGAAATTGCTCCTTTGACAACACACAAAAACTGACAAAAACTTTGCTCCATGAAAATAATCGCGCTACTCGCATCTCTCATTGCCATGACCAACATCGCTGCCCATGCGGAATCCATCTACGACATCAAGCTAAAGGACATTGACGGCAAGGACACCACGCTCGCCGCCTACAAGGGCAAGACCGTCCTCATCGTCAACGTCGCGTCCAAATGCGGTTACACCAAACAATACACCGGCCTCGAAGCCACCTATCAGAAGTACAAGGACAAGGGCTTTGTCATCCTCGGCTTTCCGTGCAACCAATTTGGCGGGCAGGAGCCGGGCACAAACGAGGAGATCAAACAATTCTGCTCCAGCAAATACAGCGTCACATTCCCGCTCTTCGACAAGATCGAAGTCAACGGTGCGAACCGTCATCCCCTCTACGTCCAGCTTGCCGGCAAGGACTCGCCGTTCCCCGGCGACATCAAATGGAACTTCAACAAATTCCTGGTCGGCAAGGACGGCAAAATCATCAAGCGCTACGATTCAAAAATCGCCCCCGAGTCTGAGGAGCTGACCAAGGACATCGAGGCTGCCTTGGCAGCGAAGTGATCAGGACGATTTGGAAGCCGCAGCGTGCGAGCGTCATTTCGCTTGCTGCGGTTTTTTCATCCCGGGAGAAATCCACTTGAAGACGTGGTAGCTGGCCACACCGTCGCCGGCGTTCCGCATTCCGTGCATGATGTTGGACGCGTGGAAAATCACCGAGCCGGGGCCGACGCGGTTTGTCACGCCGCCTTGCACGACCTCAATCGTTCCCTCTTTCACGACGATGAGTTCCTCCTCGGGATGTTGATGCGGCGCGTGAGCGGTTTCACCTTTGTTCAACGTCGTGACGTGACATTCGAGTTCGTCGAGCGTTGCGGTCGGCGACTGGAAGAATTGCCGTCGCTCGCCGGACTTGGTTTGTTTGACTTCGATCTTGTTCCAATCGAACACGGACGAACCCATCAAGGGTTTGGTAGATTGCACAAAAACGACAACGGTTGCGGTGACCAGCGCCGCCAACGTTGCGAGCGCGAATTGTTTTCGGGTGAGCATGTCTGTTGGATGTTTGCCCGGGCCATTTATTCAGCGCGGGCGATGCGACTGCCGTGTCAGGCCACTGTGGATTCTCCCCCGGCCACGGCGAGCGATTGAAATTCCTGCAACAGTTTGTCCAGATCGGACGGATTGGACTCCGCCCCCTTTTTAGAGACAATCACACCGAGGATCGAGCCGTCTTCGCGCTGGACGCAATGCAGGATCGTGCGTTCATACATCCATGTCAGCCGCGTGGGTGGGAATTGTTGCGCGCTCAACACCTGAAAGGTGTCCGCAACGGAACGCCACGCCTGCTCCAACGCGGCCACGGGAAAATCACGCGAGTCGAAATCCGTCACGAACGTCTCGTCTGGAAAACGGATGCCGCGGACCAGCACGCCGCGTAACGCAGGCAGCGCCCGCAGCCAACGGGTGAGTTGTTCCTGGGCTTCCGGATTCATCGAGCGGCTCCTGACTTTCCTCCGCCGCTTCCATTCAACGGCTCGCGATGTGATTTCACCAGAACCCCGCGTTCGCCGGTGATGATCACCGTGGCGCGCGTGCCGCCGCTATGAATGACAAGCCGGTTGAACTCGCCCAGCGGCAGCAACTGCGACAATCGCGCCGCCCGTTGCGACACGAATTCAAAGAACATCACCCAGATGTCGGGGCTTCGGCATTGCCAGTTGTGAAACACCTCACCCTCGGCCGAACAGACGAGCATCTCATCCACGCGCGGGCGCGAGGCGATGTTTGCTGGAATCACCTCCGCCGGGGCGGGCGCTTCAACCGGAGACGGTTCAGCCGCAGGAGCAGACGCCGTGTTCGCTTTTGCGGCGGTTATCTTTTGAACCTGGGCAAGCAGCATCTCGGTGTCGGC
>CAZFNB010000425.1:0-3383 GCA_964520235.1 uncultured Bifidobacterium sp.
TATGGCGCAAGTTTTGGTGGAGTGGCGGCGTTGATGGGCATGTTGAACAGTTGCGGCAGCGGCGTGACGGTGGTGAACATTGACAACGGTTTTGGCGGCGGTTACGCGGCGAGCCAGATCAATGCTTTGGCAACATCTTCTTAATCTTAATCGTAATCTTTTTCTTATTCTCTCGGTCGAATCGTTTCTTGGATTAAGATTAAGAGTAAGATTACGATTAAGAGCAGAACGAAATGAAGACGCTTTACCTCGATATTTTCAGCGGCCTCAGCGGCGACATGTTCATTGGCGCGTTGATCGATCTCGGCGCGGACCCGCACAAACTCGGGCGCGAGCTGGAGAAACTCAAACTCGACGGCTATCATCTGCACGTCTCGCAGCAGGAACGTCAGGGTATCGCCGGAGTGAAGTTCGACGTGCATCTTGCGCATGACCACGACCACGAACCTCACCAGGTCCGATACGAGCACGCGCATGAACATTGCAGCGGCGAGACGGCTTGCGGCTTCCATCTGCACGAACACAGCCACGACGAGCACGGACATCATCACGCACACGGCGAACATTCGCACGATGACCATGACCATCATCACCACGACGACAGCCGCAATTTTGCCGGCATCAAGATACTCATCAGCAAGAGCAAGCTCTCGCCGTGGGTGAAGAAAAAATCCATCGCGGTGTTCCAGCGCATCGCAGATGCGGAGGGAAAAATTCACGGCAAGCCTGCGAGCGAAGTGCATTTCCACGAAGTCGGCGCGGTGGATTCCATCGTGGACATCGTGGGCGCTTGCATCGGACTCGAACTGCTCGGCAAACCGCGCGTTGTGGCGTCGCCTGTTGTCGAAGGTACGGGCTGGATTCGCTGCGCTCACGGACATTTTCCCATTCCCGCACCGGCGACGCTGGCGATCCTGGGCGCGCGTAAAATTCCCGTTTCCCAGTGCGATGAGCCGAACGAACTCATCACGCCCACAGGCGCTGCGTTACTGGCGGAGTTCGCGGAAAGCTTCGAGGTGATGACCGGCATTGCGGCGGAGAAGATCGGCTTCGGCCTCGGCACGCGGGAAAACAAGACGCGACCGAATGTCGTGCGGGCGGTGCTCGGGACTCAGTCAAAAGTTCAAGGTTCAAAATCCAGAGTGACTGGCGCGAGTGTGGGTGCGTTGGATTGGGAAACAGATCGAGTGGCGGTGATCGAAACGAATCTCGATGACATCAACGCAGAGATTCTCGGTTCGTTTGTCGAAACCGCGCTGGCGGCAGGCGCGCTGGATGTTTTTCACACTCCGATCCAGATGAAGAAAAATCGTCCAGGGGTGTTGCTGACCGTGCTGTGCGCCGAAGCGGACGCGGACAAGTTCAGCGAGCTGCTGTTGCGCGAGACGACGGCATTCGGCGTGCGCCGCACCATCGCGGAGCGGCGGAAGTTGAAGCGTGAATTTGTCACGGTGAAAACCAGGTTCGGTCCGGTGACGGTGAAACTCGGCAAGCTGAATGGCAAAGTGGTGCAAGCAGCGCCGGAGTTTGAATCGTGCAAGAAACTCGCCGCGCAGAAGAAAGTGCCATTGAGGGAGGTTTACACTGCTGCGCTCAAGGCGATAAAACACGGGAAATGATCGTCTGAATCACGAATGGATTCCCCCGCAAATCAGCCGGCGTCGCGTTGCTTCCATCTGCCAATGAAAACATCTTTTCTCCTCATCATTCTTCTGACGGCGGCTCTGACGGAATCGTTGGCCGATTCAACAAATGAAGCGCCCGACCGTCTGCCGCCGTTGCCATCGGGCCAGCAGTGGAAACTTGCATGGGCGGATGAATTCGACGGTGTGGCGGTTGACACGAACAAGTGGGACGTGATGGGTGACTGGAAGCGGCGCGATGGTTTCTGGGTGAAAACGAATTCCTTTCTGGACGGACACGGCAACCTGGTTTTACGCACAGCAAACGACGGCGGGCAATTCACCAGCGGCGCGGTGCGGACGAAGAATCGCTTCGAGCACGCCTTCGGTTTTTGGACGACGCGATGCCGGCTGCCGAAGCAGCCGGGACATTGGTCGGCGTTCTGGTTGATGTCCGATGCCGTGTTCCATGCCGGAGACGCCGGTCGCGACGGGACGGAGATAGACGTGGCGGAGTTTCCATGGCGCGATGGACGATACGACATCAACCTGCACTGGGACGGTTATGGCCGCGCGCACAAGCACGAGGGGAAAAACGTCACCCGCCCGGCGATCACGAACGGGTTTCACACGTTCTCGTTGTTGTGGACGACGAACGTGTATGTGTTTTACGCGGACGGCGAGGAAGTCTGGCGCACGGCGGCGGGCGGTGTTTCGCAGCGACCGGAGTATGCCAAGTTCAGCAATGAAGTGGGCGACTGGGCTGGCGACATCAGGAAAGCGAGGTTGCCCGATGACTTCGTAATTGATTACATCCGGGTGTACGACGCCGTGCCGGTGACGGAGACGCCGGCGGCGAAATGATTTTCATGCGAGCAAAGTTTGATTCAATCGAGTCGGTGGTGGCGGACGTCCGCAAAGGCAGGATGGTCATCGTCGTGGATGATGCCGACCGCGAAAACGAGGGCGATCTCATCATGGCCGCGCAACATACCACGGCAGCGGCGATCAATTTCATGGCCAAGCACGGGCGTGGATTGATCTGCGTGCCGACGACGAGCGAGCGCCTGCAACAACTTGGCATCGAGCGCATGGTGAAACAAAACCGCGAAGTGTTCCGCACGGATTTTCAAGTGAGCGTGGACGCGGCGCGCGGCATCGGCAGCGGCATCAGCGCGGCGGACCGCGCAAAAACCATCGCGGTGATGGCATCGCCGACTGCAACACCGGATGATCTGGTTCAACCGGGGCACGTGTTTCCGTTGCGCGCCAAAGGCGGTGGTGTGTTGCAGCGCGCGGGTCACACGGAAGCGGCGGTGGATCTGGTGAAGCTCGCAGGTGCGCGGCCCATCGGCGTGATTTGTGAGATCATGAACGACGACGGCACGATGGCGCGGCTGCCGGCGTTGACGAGATTTGCGAAGAAGCACAAGCTCAAGCTTTGCACCATCGCGGACTTGATCGAGTACCGGCGCACGCGTGAAAAACTTGTCGAGCGCATCGAGACAGTGAAGATGCCGACCGATTACGGTGATTTCGATCTGGCATTGTATCGTTCACAGGTGGACGGCCAGCATCATCTGGCGCTGGTGCGTGGTGATGTGGCGGGGCGAAAAGGCGTTCTCGTGCGCGTTCACAGTGAATGTCTGACTGGCGACGTGTTCGGGTCGCGCCGTTGTGATTGCGGGCCGCAACTGCACCAGGCCATGCGACAGGTGGCTGAGGCCGGGCGGGGCGTGATTCTTTACATGCGGCAGGAGG
>CAZFNB010000426.1:0-3382 GCA_964520235.1 uncultured Bifidobacterium sp.
GGTTCGGTGACGAGCAGCGTGGCAACACTGACGGTGAATGTTCCGATCATTGCGCCCGGCATTGTGACTGATCCGGCAAGCGTATCAGTGATTGCAGGCGCGAATGTGAGCTTCAGCGTGGTTGCGTCGGGCACGGCTCCACTATCCTACCAATGGCGGCGCAACGGCACGGCCATCAGTGGGGCAACTTCGTCCACTCTCGCCCTTACTGGTGTCACGACGAACAACGCTGGAAATTATACCGTGGTGGTGACCAACGCCGTTGGATCGGCAACCAGCGCCGCTGCGACATTGACAGTTACGCCTGCACCTGTCGCGCCGGGCATCGTCACTCAACCGGTAAACCAGACAGTCACCGCCGGGCAGAACGTGAACTTTTCTGTGGTCGCGAGCGGCACCGCACCGATGACTTATCAATGGCGGTTGAACGGGGCGAACATCGGCGGAGCGACAGCGTCCACGTTGACCCTCTCTGCTGTGACAACGAATCAAGCCGGTGGTTACTCGGTGGTGGCGAGCAACTCCGTGGGCAGCGTCACGAGCATCGTAGCCACTTTGACGGTGAATCCCGCGCTCATTGCGCCCTCGATCACGGCTGATCCGGCAAGCCAGTCGGTACTCGCGGGAGCGAATGTGAGCTTCAGCGTGACGGCGTCAGGTTCTGCGCCGCTGACGTATCAATGGAAGCGCAACGGCACGTCCATTCCGGGCGCTACCTCGGCGACGTTGAATCTCACGAGCGTGACGACCAACCAGTCAGGCGCTTACTTGTGCATCGTCACGAATGCGGCGGGAACGGCGACCAGCGGCGCGGCGACATTGACGGTCAGCACGCCAAACACGCCACCAACCATCAGCGCCATTTCCAACCGGACAATCACGGTCGGGGCAAGTCTGGCCGCGATCAGCTTTGTGATTGGTGACGTGGAAACGGCTTCAACTTCGTTGACGCTTTCCAAGGCTTCCACCAATGCGACACTGTTGCCCGCAACGAACATCACGCTTGGCGGCAGCGGCGCGAACCGCACAGTGACGCTGACTCCGCAGGCCGGTCAGATCGGCAGTTCACTCGTCACCATCAGCGTCAGCGATGGTGTCGCCAGCGCGAGCAGTTCATTCCTGCTGATTGTTGAACCGGTCGCGGGAAATCTTCCGACGCAACTCTCGTTGAACAAGTCGGGGCAGGGGATTGTTTCGCCCGATTTGAGCGGCCAGTCACTTGTGATCGGACGGCGTTACAGTATGAAGGCCACGCCAGCGAGCGGATACGAATTTGCAGGATGGTCTGGCAGCACCAATGCGACTTCGCCGACCCTCGTGTTCACCATGAACTCAAACCTCGTGTTTCAGGCGAACTTCGTTCCGAGTCCGTTCATCGAGACGGCGGGCATTTACAACGGACTGTTCTTTGAGGAATCGGGCGTTCAACCCGGGAGTTCGGGCGCGTTCAAACTTACAACCACGACTCACGGCCTTTACTCCGGCATGTTGCAGATGGGCAGCCGCCGCCACCGTCTCTCCGGAAAGCTGGACCTGGAAGGCCGTGCAACGAACGTCATCGCGCGCGCCGGTGAATTGCCGCTGACGGTTGAACTTCTTGTGAACACGAACGCGGATTCAGGCGAAGTGAGCGGTCGCGTCACCGACGGAACGTGGAACGCGGTTCTATCGGGTGCGCGAAATCAGTTTCACGCCGTCAACAATCCCGCGCCACAGGCGGGCAATTACACTTTCGCCATTTCGGGCGGTGATGTGCCCGGCGCTGCGCCTGAAGGCAGCGGGTTCGGTTACATGCGCGTGCTGACAAACGGCACGGCGATGCTCGCGGGCGTTCTGGCGGATGGGACGCGCATCACATGCACTGCGAGTCTTACGCCCGATGGCGCGTGGCCGTTGTACGTCTCGTTATATCGCGGCAACGGCGCGGTCTTGAGCTGGTTGAACTTTGATGATGCTGGTGCTGACGACGTCAGCGGCTCCTTGAGCTGGATCAAGCCCGCGGATCAGAAGGCGAAGTATCATCCTCAGGGATTCGATCTTGAAACGAAACTTTATGGTTCGCGGTATTTGTATCCGATAGGTTCGATAGCCACGCCGATTCTTGCATTGCCTGATGCGGCGATGTCATTTACCGGAGGCAATCTTGGCGCCGGTTTTTCGAATCTGATCCAAATCGGATATTACAGCAAGGTGACGAACCTCAGTTCAAACACGCTCAAGATGACGTTCTCGATGAAGACGGGGACTTTTGGCGGTACGGTAATCAATCCCATAACGGGCCTGACTTCAAAATTCCAGGGTGCGGCGCTGCAAAAGCAGAACATCGGCGCCGGATTTATGCTCGGTACAAATCTGAGCAGCGATGTCATCATCAGCGCGCCATGATGTCGAGTGCATGATTGCGCGGTTGGTGCGTGTTTGGCGTTTCGGTACTTTTGGTGTCTCGAAACACCCGCGCGTGTCAATAAAACGCCCGGCAGCCCGTTGCGGCTGACGGGCGTTTGTTTTTTTGAATCAGGTAGCACGGTTTTCTTGCCAGTCTAACGCGCTTTCCGGCATAGTTCCTGCCCATTGAACCGCATGAATCCGCCGCAAAACCGTTCCAATCGCCGTCAGCATGACGGGTGAAGGAAGTTTTTCCATAGTCGCCCTTCACGCCACCCCCAGCTTGAATCCCAAAACACACATCGCGCATCCGTTACATCTGCGGCTTGGTTTGCTGCTCACATTGATTTGTCTGTCTGCTGCTGAGACTTTGGCCGCACCGCAAAAAGTGCGGGTTCGCGACAAGTCCGAGGCCGATGCAATGATTGCGCGAGGCGGAAAATTCATCGCGGACTATGGCAGTTTTCAACTGATTGAAACCGATGAGCAACTCCCGCCCGTGAGGTTGCGTGAATTGCGGACCGATGATTCCGACGTGATCGAACTCAACGCGCGCCGTCTGAACACCCGCACAACCGAGGTTCGCTCATTGCGAAAGTCCAGGTCGCCGTTCTCTGGAAAAAAGTTTCATCTCATTCAGTTCGCCGGGCCAGTCAAACCTGAATGGCGCGAGGCGTTGGAACGGTACGGCGTGAAGGTGGCCGCTTACATTCCTCAAAACGCTTATCTCGTTCACGGTGACGCGCAGGCGCTGGCACGACTGCAATCATGGGCTGGCGCAACCAACATCGTGCAATGGGAGGGTGATTACGCGGACGATTACAAGATTGATCCCGCCGCGCGGCCAGTGGATGCCGCGGGTGCGCCGCGCGTGATTGATACGGACTTGTTCGCTGTTCAATTGATCGAGGATGTCGAGGCGAATCCGGCCACGCTCACGTTGATTGACCGGTTGAAACTGTCGCCGGGGGATCTGAGCCTGGAAATCACCGAGGGG
>CAZFNB010000427.1:0-3378 GCA_964520235.1 uncultured Bifidobacterium sp.
GGCTAATTCTGTCGATTCAGCATCGGAATGACGAGCGCAGAATTTGGTGCGCGTCGCATTCCCATCACGATTGAACCGTAACTGAAAGCGACGCAGCCGACATTGACTCACATCAAAGCGTGATTGAGTGCACAGAAACTCGCGCTTGTTCTCGCTTTCCAAAGAACCGTCATTCTCTGACTGCGCCTAGCTGATTGAGTAATCCGGTGAGTTCCGGTCCAATCCGCCGCAATTGCTCCTCGTGGGCCGAGGAAAGCTTGTCGAGGATTTGCTCTCCACGCGGCGTCAGGCGCACATTCACCTGTCGCCGGTCGCTGTCCGATTGTGCGCGGACGACCAGTTTCAGTTTGGCCAGACGATCCAACAGTTCGACCGTGCTGTGATGGCGAAGTTGCAGTCTTTCGGCCAGTTCGCTCACGGTCACTTCATTGCGCCGCGGAAAACCCTTGATGGCCAGCAACGCCTGGTGTTGTTGTGGTGTCAGGCCCGCGCGCTTCGCGGCATCCTCGCTGAAGCGAAGAAACTGCCGCAACGCATAGCGAAACGCCGCGAGGTTCTCGTATTGCAATTGGGACAGTTTTTTGCGTGCTGCCATCCACGTGAAGCCTAGCACGAGCCATCCCCGTGACGCTACTGCGGAATTGACGTATATCGCACTGCGATATAATCTCTACGCCCTTATGGATGATGAAGACTCACGGTTCGAACCGGCTGCCGGGTTGGATGGGCGGGTGGCGTCCCATGCCGGTCTGGCCGATTTCAGCACGGATCGGCGCGTCGTGATTCTTTCGGCGGTGGCAGCGGCCATTGGCGTGATTGGTTCGTTGGTGGCGTTTGCGCTTCTCTGGCTTATTGCGGTCATCACCAACCTGGCGTTTTATCAACGCTTCTCCGCACTGCCGGCTCTGCCGCAGGGCAATCATCTCGGATACTGGGTTATTGCCGTGCCCGTTGTTGGCGCTCTCATTATTGGCCTGATGGCACGGTTTGGTTCGGATAAGATACGCGGCCATGGGATTCCCGAGGCGCTGGAGGCCATCCTGCTCGGACGAAGCCGGATTCAAACCAAGGTCGCAATTCTCAAACCCATCTCGGCGGCCATTTCCATCGGCACAGGCGGACCATTTGGCGCGGAAGGGCCAATCATCATGACCGGAGGAGCGTTTGGCTCGATCATCGCACAGCAGTTTCACCTCAGTGCGGCGGAGCGTAAGACCTTGCTGGTTGCGGGTGCGGCAGCAGGCATGTCGGCGGTGTTCGCAACGCCGGTTGCCGCGATTCTGCTGGCGGTGGAATTGCTCCTGTTCGAATGGAAGCCGCGCAGCTTCATTCCAGTGGCCGTGGCCGCCATTGTGGCGGCTGCCATGCGAGTGCCGCTGCTCGGTATAGGACCAATCTTTCCAATCGTTGCCCACAACGCTCCTTCCGGCGCACTACTCATCATGGCCAGCGGCGTAGGATTGGTTGCCGGACTCGGAGCGGGATTATTGACGCAATTGGTTTACACGTTTGAAGATTTGTTTCAGAAGCTGCCGTTTCACTGGATGTGGTGGCCGGCAATTGGCGCTGTAGTTGTCGGCGTCGGCGGCATCATCGAGCCGCGCGTGCTTGGTGTCGGCTACGATACAATTCATACCTTGTTGCGTGGCGAGATGATCGGCGCGGCAGTGGCAGGACTGATGATTGCCAAAGCGCTGGTCTGGGCCGTTGCGCTGGGCTCAGGAACATCGGGCGGTGTGCTTGCGCCATTGCTCATCATCGGCAGCGCACTCGGTGCGCTCATTGGACAATGGCTTCCCGGGCATGAGGCCGGCCTATGGGCGCTGATCGGCATGGCCGCAATGATGAGTGGGACGATGCGCGCACCGCTGACGGCCATGGTTTTTGCCGTGGAATTGACACATGATTTCATGATGCTCCCAGCCTTGCTCGTCGGAACGGTGGCAGCATTCGGCGTCACCGTTCTGCTTATGCGGCGTTCCATCCTGACCGAGAGACTTGCGCGCCGCGGGCATCACGTCACGTGTGAATACAGTATTGATCCGTTCGAGCTGGCCCGCGTAGGCGACGTGATGGAGCGGGACGCGCCCTGTGTTCCCGCCACCATGAAGCTCGCTGAGCTGTCTGACCTGGTCGGCGACGGAAGCTCTCCCGTCAGTCAACGGCAGGGCACGCTAATTGTGGATGAGCAACAGCAACTCGTTGGGATCATTACTCGTGGAGACATGGTGCGCGCACTGCGGCAAGACCCGTCCGGGGGGATGACCGTAGCTGAGGCGGGCAGCACTGATCTCGTCACTACGCAATCACATGAACCCCTGCGCGCGGCGCTTGCCAGGATGTTGCATAGAAACATCGGTCGCCTGCCCGTGGTTGATCAGGCCAACCCAAGACATGTGGTTGGCTACCTTGGTCGGGCGGCCATTCTTTCCGCGCGAATGAGGTTGCTGCACGAAGAAGATCTTCGCGAACGCGGCTGAAATCGTTACAACCCAAACCTTTGGCTTCTATGCTAAAAATACTCCTGCTCAAATTCACTCTCGCGGTTCTCGCAGGCTGGGCGATCCTTGCGTTGCTCTGATCCGTAGTTGCGGCCCGAAGCTTTGACCCCGGTCAAGGTTCGTCACCGCTGGATGGTCCAAACTGAAGTTGTGAGTCTATGCTCACGATGGTCATGAGCGACAACAAGAAACGTCCATTGGTTTATTCGTGCTCCGGCGCTTCGAGCGCCGCGCAGTTGGCCAACCACCTTGCCGTGAAACTCGACCGGCTCAAAGTTGCCGAGATGTCTTGTATTGCCGGAGTGGGCGGTGATGTGAAGCCTTTGGTGCGCACAGCCCTGTCGGGCAGGCCCATCATCGCCTTGGACGGTTGTCCGCTACACTGTGTCGCGCATATCCTCAAACGCCACGGGTTGCGAGCGGCCAAGCATTACGACTTGAGCCAGCTCGGAGTGCAGAAACGAAAGCACGAGGATTTTGATCCCCAGGAGGCCGAGCGAGTATTGGCGCGGATTCGCGAGGAACTTGTCAAACCGGCAGACAAAATGACGGCGCACCTTTCGTTGCATTCTGCAACCCACAGTGGACAAGGCTAGAGCGGTTTCCTAAAACACCTGTCATGCGCATCCTCTTCTTCGCCCACCTGAGAGACATCACCCGCTGCGCGGAAATGACTCTCCAGTGCGGGGAGACGGATGCCGATGGGCTGTGGCGTAAACTTGTTGCCGAGCATCCCGGATTGGAGCGGTATCGCAACTCGGTGCGGCTGGCAAAGAACTCCGAGTATGTGAATTCGGTGGAGCTTTTTGCTGACACGGATGAAGTGGCCTTGATTCCGCCGGTGTCAGGCGGATAAACCATCGTTGATACACATGGA
>CAZFNB010000428.1:0-3375 GCA_964520235.1 uncultured Bifidobacterium sp.
ACGAACCGCTGGCTGCCGTTGCTCTGCACGATGAACGTCACGGTGGCGACCGAGATGATGCGCCTGGACTTCGAGTATTCGCACGAGCAGTTCGAGAGCAAGGCCGGGCAGGTGCCGCCGGGCGCGAACGGCTTGCTGCTGTTGCCGTATCTCGAAGGCGAGCGCACGCCAAACGTGCCGGACGGCACGGGCGTGATGATCGGCATCAACAAACGCACCTTCAGCGCGAGTCATTATTGCCGCGCGGCGATGGAGGGCGTGACGCTTGGAATGAACTACGGTTTGCGACGGCTCGCAGAGCTTGGCGTGAAGGCGAAGCAAATCCGCGCGACGGGCGGCGGCGCAAAATCAAAACTCTGGCGGCAGATCATGGCGGACGTGTTCGATGCGGAGGTCGTGACGCTGAAGGTGGGCGAGGGCGCGGCTTACGGCGCGGCATTGCAGGCGCTGTGGTGCTGGCGGTTGCAGCAGGGCGACAAGGCGAAGATCGAGGACATCACCGACCAGTTCGTGACGCTGAATTCCACCGAGACTGCCATGCCGAAGAAAGACGCGGTGGCGGCGTATCAAGAGTTGCAGGCGTTGCAGGATGAACTTTCAGCGAGTTTGCGGGGCGTGTTCACGAAGCATCGCGCCTTTCTGAACCGTTGATCCACGGCGATGAACGAGGAGATTTCCCAACGCTTGCAACGTGTCGAGGCGAACATCGCGCACCTCGAACATCAGGTGGAACAGTTGAACGAGGTCATCATCGCGCAGGGCAAGGTGATCGAGCAGTTGAAAAAGCTGACGCAGCGCCAGGCTCAGACCCTGGAGTCAATGGAGATGGAGCGCATCAAGACCACGAACCCGAAGCCGCCGCATTATCAGTGACGCGCCGCGTTGCGGGCGGGGATCGATTCCTCCAGCGACCAATCGTTGCGTCCGTCCGCGTGACAGTGGCAGTGCGCTGAAAAAAAGCCGCCGCGAAATTCCCAGAACCACGGCCAGATGCGTTCACGGTCGGTTTGTGGAATCTTCAGGCCGTCCAGCGCCTCACGCGGGAAGAATTGGAAATGCCCCTCGCTCATCGGCGGCGGAAGCTTTTTCAGCTTCGGCTTCAGTTCGAACAGGAACATCAGCCAGTGTGTTTGTCCCTGAAAGCCGTGTTCGCTGATCAGCCCGCTGAGATGAAAATCCGCCGGCGAAAACTTGAGGCCAAGCTCCTCGTGCGCTTCGCGTGCCGCGCAGACATAGGGCGACTCGCCGATCTCGGTCTTGAGTTTGCCGCCGCACGGGCTCCAGAAGCCGCGATTCGGTTCCTGCGCGCGTTCAAGCAGCAACACCTCGTCGCGCCCGTTGAAGCAATAGAGCAGCGTGGCGACTTTGTACGGCAGAATCACGCGCGGGAGTTAACAGCAAGCCCGGCGCGTACGCCAGCCGCTTGTCATTGAAATCCGGGTTTTATCCGTGTTCAATCCGTGGCGCAGATGTTTTCTGAAATCAGCAAATGGCTTTCCTTTGTGCGGTTCTCGCACACGATCTTCGCGCTGCCGTTCGCGCTGGCGGCGATGTTGATCGCGGCGCGTGAAAATCGTGGCTGGCCGGGCTGGCGCGTGTTCGGGCTGATTCTCCTGGCCATGGTCTGCGCGCGGACCTGCGCGATGGCGTTCAACCGGATCGTGGACCGGAAATTTGACGCGCTGAACCCGCGCACGGCAAACCGCCATCTGCCCGCCGGGCAGATCGGATTGTTCAGCGCCATCGCGCTCTGTGTGTTGTCCGGCGCGGGGCTGGTTGCCGCCAGCTATTTTCTCAACACGCTTTGTTTCCGGCTTTCACCCGTGGCGCTGGTGGTGATCTGTTTTTATTCGCTGACAAAACGGTTCACGGATTACACGCACGTCTTTCTTGGCATCGCGCTGGCGCTCGCGCCGGTCGGCGCATGGCTCGCGGTGAAGGGAAGCCAGGTGTCGCCCATTGAGATCGTGCAGATGCTCATCCTGTCGCTCGCCGTCGTGTTGTGGCTTGTGGGTTTCGACATCATCTACGCGTTGCAGGATTACGAGTTCGACAAAAGCCACGGGTTGCGTTCGCTCGTGGTGGCGTGGGGGCCGAAGAACGCGCTTGCGGCGGCGTTTCTCGCGCACATCGTCATGTGCGGGGTGTTGTTCGCTTTTGGTTTTCTTTGCGGCTTTCGCATCGCGTATCTCATCGGCTGGCTCATCATCGTCGGTTGTCTTGTGATGGAGCATTGGATCGCGCGCCGGCGGAACTTGAACTGGATCAACATGGCGTTCTTCCGGCTCAACGCGGTGGTGAGCATGGTCTTTCTGGCGGTTGTGGCGGCGGAGGTCGTTTTCAAGGGCGGCTTCAGCTTGAGATAGGCATTTTTCGCGCATAATTCCCTGTAACGTTTTCCGGGATTTGCTTCTGAAGGAGGCATGGACACGGTAAAACTATCGCAGCCAATGCCCGACGAAAACAAATGTCCGCAATGCGGCACACCGCTCCCGGGCGGAGCGCTTGCCGGACTTTGCCCGGCGTGCCTGCTCAAAGCCGGCGCGGCGGCGGACACCGTCACGGACGCGAAACAGCCCGCGTTCACTCCGCCGGGCGTGAACGAACTTGCGCCACTGTTCCCGCAGCTTGAAATCCTTGAACTCATCGGCAAGGGCGGCATGGGCGCGGTGTACAAGGCGCGACAAAAGCAACTCGACCGCATCGTCGCGCTGAAAATCCTTCCGCCCGGCATCGGTGACGACCCGGCATTCGCCGAACGTTTCGCCCGTGAAGCCAAGGCGCTGGCCAAGCTCAACCATCCGGGGATAGTTACTCTGTTTGAGTTTGGAAGCTGTGCTGGCCTTGAAGCCGAAAAGGAGAAAGGGAGAAAAGGTGCAGGGGAGCAACTACGGCCCGGCAACGATGTCTCCTCTGCTCCCTTTCCCCCTTTCTCCCCTGCGCCGGGACAACTCCCAGCCGCGTCTCAAAACCAAACGCGCCTCTACTACTTCCTGATGGAATACGTGGATGGTTTGAACCTGCGCCAACTCCTGCACGCTGGTCGCGTCTCGGCGCGTGAGGCCCTGGCCATTGTGCCGCAGATTTGCGACGCGCTTCAATTCGCGCATGACCAAGGCATCGTCCATCGCGACATCAAACCGGAGAACATATTGCTGGATCGGCGCGGTCGCGTGAAGGTGGCGGACTTTGGACTGGCGAAGATTGTGGAGAGTGGCCGTCTCGGCCACAGCAATGTTGCCAGCAAAGACGGCATTGAAAACACGGGCGGCTCATCTGCTAATGACGTTGCTGCGCCCGGGACGGGCGCACTCCGGGAACTGACCGACGCGGGCAAGGTGATGGGCACGCCGCAATACATGTCGCCCGAGCAGA
>CAZFNB010000429.1:0-3370 GCA_964520235.1 uncultured Bifidobacterium sp.
ACGGCGACCACATGGGCATGGCGTCGCTCGGCTGGGTGTCTGGCTGCCTCGTGATCTGGTCGTCACTCTTTGCCATCGGCAACTTTCTCTATGGCCGCACGCAACCGGCGCTCATCCTGTCCTGCGTGTTTGTCGTGAGCGGCCTCGCGCTGCTCTACGTCATCAATCATCTGTGGGACAAGAAGGATGGCGCGAAGTGATGCGTCCGTTGAAGTGCACCGATGACGAAGCCAAAACATGACGTGCGCGGCGTTGCGGAGGCGTTGCAGATCCACGGTGAGTTCGTGAACGCAGCCCCCTACGGCAGCGGGCACATCAACGACACCTACTGCGTCACGTTCCAACAAGCAGGTGTGCCGGTGCGTTACATCCTTCAGCGGATCAACCACAGCATCTTCAAAAATCCCGTCGCGCTGATGGAGAACGTGCAGCGCGTCACCGCGCATCTCGCCGCGAAAGTTCACGGCCAGCCGGATGCCTCGCGTCGCGTGTTGACGCTCGTCCCGGCGCGCGACGGTCGCGGCTGGCATGTGGACGCGGAAGGCAATCACTGGCGCGCCTACCTGTTCATCGAGAAGGCTCGAACTTACGATGCCGTTGAATCCCCGGAGCAGGCGTTCAAGGCGGCGCAAGCCTTCGGCAGTTTCCAGAAAATGCTCGCTGACCTGCCCGCCCCTCGACTGCACGACACGATTCCCGACTTTCACCACACACCGAAACGCTATGCTGCGCTGGAGGCGGCGATTAAGGCGGATTTGGCGGGGCGTGCGGTGTTGTGCAAACCGGAGATTGATTTCGCGCTCGCCCACAAGTCCATCACCAGCGTGCTGCTTGATGCAAATCTGCCCGAGCGCGTGACGCACAACGACACCAAGTTCAACAACGTCATGTTGGATGATGCCACGGGCGAAGGCATCTGCGTGATTGACCTCGACACTGTGATGCCGGGACTCGCGCTCTACGATTTCGGCGACATGGTGCGCACGACGACGAGTCCGGCGAAGGAAGACGAGCGCGATCTCTCGAAGGTGACGATGCAGTTCCCGATGTTCGAGGCGCTGGTGCGCGGCTACCTCTCGACGGCGGGCGAGTTCCTGACGCCTGCGGAAAAGAAGCATCTCGCATTCGCGGGAAAACTCATCACCTTCGAGATCGGCATCCGCTTCCTCACCGACTTTCTTGCGGGTGATGTGTATTTCAAAGTCCATCGCGAAGGTCACAACCTCGACCGCTGCCGTACGCAGTTCAAACTCGTCGAATCCATCGAGCAACAGGAAACGCGGATGAACCAACTCGTGGAGCAGATCGGATGAAAGTTGTTTTCACAGGACTCAAACTCGCATGAAAGCACTCGTAAAATCCAAATCCGAACCCGGCCTGTGGCTCGCGGATGCTCCCGAGCCGACGGTGGGCATCAACGACGTGCTCATCCGCGTGGATCGCACCGGCATCTGCGGCACGGACCTGCACATCTACAAATGGGACGCCTGGGCGCAGAAGACGATTCCCGTGCCGATGGTTGTCGGGCACGAGTTCGTCGGTGAGGTGGTACAGGTGGGCGCGAATGTGAGCGACTTTCATCCGGGCGAAATTGTCAGCGCCGAGGGGCACGTCGTCTGCGGACGCTGCCGGAATTGTCTCGCGGGCCGGCGTCATCTTTGCGCGGACACGAAAGGCATCGGCGTCAACCGCACGGGCGCATTTGCTGAATACATCTCCGTGCCGATGACGAACGTGTGGCATCACAAGCCGGACATTGATCGCGATGTGGCATCCATCTTCGATCCGTTTGGCAACGCCGTTCACACCGCGCTTTCGTTCGACCTTCTCGGTGAGGATGTGCTCATCACGGGCGCAGGACCGATCGGCATCATGGCGGCGGCGGTGGCGAAACACGCAGGAGCGCGGTTCGTCGTCGTGACCGACGTGAACGATTACCGGCTGAATCTCGCGAAGCAGATGGGAGCGGACGTCGCGTTAAACGTGAAGCAGGAAACGTTGGCTCAGGTGCAGAAGCGGCTCGGGATGAGGGAAGGTTTTGACGTTGGGCTGGAAATGTCCGGCAGTCCGGCGGCGTTTCGCGACATGATTGATGTGATGGCGCACGGCGGGAAGATTGCGTTGCTCGCCATTCCGTCCGAGCCCATCGCGATTGATTGGAACAAGGTCGTTTTCAACATGATCACGATCAAAGGCATCTACGGGCGCGAGATGTATGAGACGTGGTATAAGATGACGGTGATGCTGGAGAGCGGGTTGAACATCAAGCCCGTCATCACGCATCGCTACCACTACACGGAATTCGAGAAAGGCTTCGAGGTGATGAAGAACGGGCAGTCGGGGAAGGTGATCTTGCACTGGCGCTTAGGAACACCGGATGAATCATCACACTGATATGAAGAAGCTGACTTTGATGAATGACGCACAAGTGAACAACGGGGCGCTGGCTTTAGCCCGCGCCCATGAACCTTGTAGCAGCGGACGTAAGTCCGCTCCATCTGACATGGGGCGGGAAGTTAGAGCCGACTCACGTCGGCTGCTACAGTTCAGGGACTCGATTCGCGGCTGTTGGGATTTTCAACATCTCCTCATCTTCTCTGCGCTGCTGACGTGCCTTGCCGCCGCGACTGCTCGTGCGGAATTGAGCGTGCCCGCCTTCACCGCCTACCTCAGCCCGGACGTGAACGGCGCACGCATCGGGCGCGCGGGAATTTCCGGCTGGAAGAATCCAGAGCTGAAAGTGGTTTGGTTTGGCGAAATCAAAATCGCCGGGGACGTGGAATGCGCTGTCTCAATGCGCGTGCCTGCCGGACGCGAATCCAAACTGCGTCTCACTGTCGCGGGGCAGTCGCGCGAAGCGACGGCTACCGGCGGAACGAATGTCGTGCGCGTCGCGTTCGGTTCGTTCCGGATCGCGACGCCGGGCTACCAGAGTTATACGCTCGAATCGCTCAACGCGGCAGGCCAGTCCGCCGGAGACGTGGAGGCCTTGCTGCTCGACGGCGCGGCGGTGGCAGGCGCGCATTTCAATCTCAAGGAACGTCGCAACGCAGCGTCCGTGCATCTGAATTATCCGATTCCTGCAGGCACGAATGTCGAGGCGTTCTATTGCGAGATGACCGGTGTGGAAGACCCGATTCACACCTATTACATGGCGTGCGGCTGGCATCGCGGCTATTTCGGGATGCAGGTCAACAGCCCGACGGAACGGCGCATCATCTTCAGTGTCTGGGACAGCGGCAACGAGGCGGTGAGCCGCGCAAAAGTGGGCGCGGAAGACCGCGTGACGCTCGTGGCCAAGGGCGACGGCGTTTACTCCGGCGACTTCGGCAACGAAGGCACGGGCGGGCACAGCCATTTGAAATTCCCG
>CAZFNB010000430.1:0-3358 GCA_964520235.1 uncultured Bifidobacterium sp.
TCACGAACGAACTCGGCATCGAGGCGATGTTCGCCGCGCTCACAAGTTTCTTGCCCGCGTCGCGGACGATCGTGAAGCTGGCTTTGTTTTCCTTGAGGAAATCCTTCATCGCACCTGCGTCCTCGTCCACGTTCACGGCCACGATGACCACACCCTTGTCCGAGTATTTTTGGTGCAACTCCTCCATCGCGGGAAACGATTCCTTGCACGGGCCGCACCAGGACGCCCAAAAATCAACGATGACGACCTTGCCCTTCAAATCTTCCGGCAATTTGCCTTCTAGATTGAATCCGGCCAGATCGGGGAACGAATCGCCCACCTTGATGGGTTTGCCTCCGGCAAGCGCCGAAACGGTTGTGAACGCCAGCGCAAGCGCGCCGGCCAGCATGGTTTTCTTAACGAGTGATGTATTCATGGAATCTCCTGGTTTGATGACGTGAGTTTTTGGTGACAATGCAACCATCAGCACCCATGTAGCCGCCGATGAGTTTCAAGCCCTCCTCGGGGCCGAGAATGAACGCCGTGGTCGAAAGAATTCCTGCCATCGTGCAGGTCGGCGCGATGACTGAAACCGCGAGGCAGCCGTTATCCACTGGATGACCCGTACGCGGATCTATGATGTGACCGTAACGGCGGCCGTTGACGATGAAATTGCGAAGATAGTCGCCCGAGGTCGCCACGGCGCGATCCATGATTGCGAGCCCCGCCCAGCATTTGCCTGGATTTTGCGGGTCTTCAAGGCCGATGTGCCAGACGCTTTTGTCGGCGGGACGCCCCTGCGCTCGAACGTCCTGACCAAAATCCACAAGCACGTTCAAAATCCCGTGTTGCCCGGCAATTTGAATGACACGATCCACCGCGTATTCCTTGCCGATGCCGCCAAAATCAATGCTCATCCCCTCACGAGACAAAAAGATCGCGCCTTTTCTGCGCTGAACATTTTGCCAGCCCACAAGTTTTCGGGCGGCTTCAATTTCCGCGTCGCAGGGAATCACAACCGGCTTGGCCTTCCAGTTCCAAAGTTGGATCAGCGGCAGAGCCGTGGGGTCGAACACACCGCGCGTGAAGAAATGCAGTTCATGGCACATCGCCAGCAACTGATCCGTCTCCTCGTCCACTTCCACCCAGCATTTTCCAGCCGCTTGATTGATCCGGCTCACCAGGCTGTCCGGCAGGAAGCGCGAGTAACGCGCCTCAAAATCCGCCACCCACCGCACCACGGCGGCCTTGAACTGTTCCCCGGCCACGCGCGATTGCGTCGCCATGAACGTCACCTGACACTGCGTGCCCATGGCGTTGAACGCGAACTTCTGGCCTCGCGGCGCGGGCACGTCCCGCACCGTGGCGTTGATCCGTTCAAAAACTGGGTTGTCGTTCAAAACCATATGCGCAGTCCTGCTGAAATGACGTTGGCCTTGGGAAAGAGTTGAGAGGACGTGACATTGTCCGTGCCATACGTCTCGTAACGCTTGTATGAGAGATCGAGCGAAACGTGTTTGTGAATTTTTGCCGTCACGCCGATGCCATAGGTGAGCGATTGCATCGGAGCCAGCCGGTAATCGGATGAATAGTGATTCGGCAACGGAGCGTAGTACGGCGGGTCGCCCAATGGATCGCCCGGCAACTGCGTCATGTAAAAGTCCGCACCGCTCTGATCCATGAACCGGAACATCGGCGACAGGACGATGTGCTTCCCGATTTTCTGATACCAGTTCAGCGAAACCGTGTGGCTGAGGATGCCGTAGCTGTCGTGATACAACCTGTAATTCAACTCCGCGCTGCCATTGAGCGGCGTGACGAAATGTGTCAGCGAAAGAAACGCAACCTGCTTGGTCCGGTTTCCTGGGCGGTCTTCATTGAAGGTGACGACCGTCGGATCGGGAGTCAATGGATCGGGATAAAACGGAATGTGAACCCCCTTGTAAGGATCGTTCAGGTATCCGTTCGCCACGCCAAAAGTGAAATTCGCCGTCAGAACGGTTTTCGGCCCGAGCAATTGCGTCACACCCGCCAGAAAATCAACACCGTCCTTATGCTCGTCCGCCGAAAGTGTCTTGGCGAAAATTCTGTCGTGCGTGAACGCGACACCCAACGCCGCAGTCGTGTTCTTCTCGTTGAAATCAATCGTGTGATTCAGAGCAAGCCCGATGGACTCGTAGTCATTTTCCAGACTGTAAGCCACCTGGGGAGTGGTGGTGTTCTGCCCCCAACGAATCGCCGCGCCCACGCTTCCAGCCTTGCGTTGGTCGGGTTTTATCTTGGTCAGCCAGTTGCGAGTCCCCGGCGTCGGCAGTCCGCCGTAAGGCGTGGCTCCCGACAATGCGTCATAAACGAGTTCTCCGTCCACCGAAACGTTCGGATGCACGGGAAATCCGAACGCAACCGCGTGCGTCTGCACGTGCATCCGCCCGTTCTCCTCCGCGTAATCCTCGTAACGATAATCAACGTGTTCCTCCCCGGGAGCGCGCTGTAACTGGAGCAATTGAAGTACGATGGCAAGCGAGAGGGCTATCGTGCGCTTTCCACCCAACCTTAAACCGACGGCCTGAAAAATCCGGCTGCAAAGACTCATTGATTGACCGTCGCACCCTCTCCTTGATGCGAAGACGCCTCAGTCAAGCAATGCCGATGCCAGCCGCCTTTACGGGTGAAAATCTCAGTATTTGTTCCAATATCGGCTCACCACCGGAACAAAATCAAAATTGGCAGTTTGGAATTTAGACGATTGGATTCAGATTTTGGAAGGTTCGCGCACAAACAAAATCAATCACTTAAGACAAAACTTCTGCGTAAGCAAACAGCGCTGGCGCTCCACCCGTATGCCAGAACAGAACCGTTTCTCCGCGCCGATATTTGCCTTTGCGGATCAAATCCACCAACGCGCCAAACGCACGCCCCGCATAGACCGGATCGAGGATGATGCCCTCCGTGCGCGCCAGCAACCGGATTGCCTCGCGCTCCAGATCGCCCACGACCCCGTAGCCCTCGCCTTTGTAGCCGTAGGCCACATGGATGTCGTCCTTGGTCACGCGAACGTCTGCGCCGATGTATTGCGCGCACTCGTTCGCGATCTGCGCCACTTCGGTTTCATACTCGAAATGTTCGGGATCATTCTTGTCTATGGAAAGTCCGGTTACACTACCAGCGAAACCCGCAAGACGAGCGCCCAACACCATTCCCGCCTGCGTTCCGCCTGAACTTGAGCCAAAGACCATATGGTCCACTCGCTGTCCGCTGGCACGCAACTGTTCCATCAATTCAATCATCGCGACCACGTAACCAACCGCACCGATGCCATTCGAGCCACCGACAGGAATCAGATATGGCTTCCGGCCCGCCGCGCGCAGTTCCTCATCCA
>CAZFNB010000431.1:0-3355 GCA_964520235.1 uncultured Bifidobacterium sp.
TCGCCGTCCCAGCCGCATTCGTGAACGGCTCATACGCCAACAAGCCGGCACGGGCAACATTCGCGGCGAACAATGGAACAACAGACAGCAGAGCAAGTGATCGGAGTTTGTTCATATTCAAAAAGGCAGGAGTCTTTCGGTGTCTGACGCGACCCTTCGGTGCCGATACATCTGTTTTGAATCGCGGTTCAGGCGGGATTTGCCCGGAATGCGGATACAAGCAAATTGTGTTCGAGCAAGCACCCATGCTGCCGCGATGGCCGGCGCGATCATCAAAACCAGAATTGGAATCCAAGTTTTCATCCGCATACAAAGCCGGCGTGCTTCGCTCAACGGCAGACGATGACACGCCGCCTCTGCTTCTGAGGCCTGTGGACAATGCTGATGCCTGACGCTAGCCCGGCATCCAAAACGGGTAAAGGCTCGCCACCGGACAGCACGCGCAGCACTGGATGAAATTTGTGAACCGGTTATGAGTGCAGTTTTTTCAGTGTGCGAAGCACACCGCACTGTCACTCGCGGAGAGATTGCCGGGTGGAAAAACCGCTGGAGAACGTGTCACGTTCCTGCGCGGACGAGCAGCACGGGGATGTTTGTCCTGTGTCTGACTTCGTTGATGGTGCTGCCGTAGATGAGATCGCCGATCAACCGGTGGCCGTGGCTTGTCATGGCGATGAGGTCGCATCTTTCAGCCGCGGCCGTCTTCAAAATTTCCGTTGGTGGATCACCCAGCGGCAACCGGGTAACGACAACGAGACCCTCGGCACGAAGTTTGGCGGCGGTTTCGTCGAGATAGGTTTGATCGGCCTTCATTTCCTCGGACTCGGCGAGTTTGAGCTGGTTGAAATTGCGCGCCACCCAGCCGTCGGCCACGTGAACAAGCAGCAGTTCCGAACCCGACTGACGGGCGAGTTTGGTGATGTGCGGCAGCAGGCTTTCATCAGCCCGGCTGTTCTCCAATGCGACAAGGATTTTGCGATACATGGTCTGTTCAAGAAATGAGCCGGCTTGCCCAGGCCATCACGCCGGAGAAGTCGAGCAGGTATTTCACGTTCAATGTCACGATGATTGCCGCCGTGGCCCACGCAAGGATTTTCATCCAGAGCGGGATGACGAAGTCGCCCATCTTGCGCCGGTCGCTGGTGAATAGCACAAGCGGGATGACGGCGAACGAAAGTTGCAGACTCAACACGACCTGGCTGAGCACGAGCAGTTTTGCCGTGCCGCTTTCCCCGTAAATGACCGTCACAATCACTGCGGGCACGATGGCGATCAGCCGTGTGATCAACCGGCGCAGCCACGGACGGATGCGGATGTTGAGGAAACCTTCCATCACGATCTGGCCCGCCAGTGTTCCGGTGAGCGTCGAGTTCTGGCCGGAGGCCAGCAACGCCAGCGCGAACAGGATGCTTGCTGCGGTGAAACCCAGCGTGGGACTGAGCAGTTTGTAGGCATCCTGGATTTCCGCCACTTCATGCTGGCCGGTCTTGTGAAACGCGGCGGCTGAAACGATGAGTATGGCTGCGTTGATGAACAATGCGAACATCAATGCGATGGTTGAGTCCAGCGTCGCAAACTTGATCGCCTCCGCCTTCCCTTCGGCGCTCTGTTCGTACTTGCGGGTCTGGACGATGGACGAATGCAGGTAGAGATTGTGTGGCATGACCGTGGCGCCGAGGATTCCGATGGCGACATAAAGCATCTCGGGATTGCGGATGATTTCCAATCGCGGCACAAATCCGCCCAGCACTTCGCGCACATCGGGTCGGGAAAAAATGATCTCAAACAGAAAACAGCCCCCGATGACGAGGATCAATGAGATGACCAGCGCTTCGAGATAGCGAAATCCCTTGTTTGCGAGATACATCACCACCAGCACGTCCAGTGCTGTGATGCAAACGCCCCAGACCAGCGGGATTTTGAAAAGCAGATTCAACGCGATGGCCGAGCCGATGACTTCCGCAAGGTCGCACGCGCAGATGGCGATTTCACACAAAACCCAAAGCACAAACGCCACGGGACGCGAGTAATGATCCCGGCACGCTTGTGCGAGGTCGCGCCCGGTCACGATGCCCAGCCGTGCGCATAATGACTGCAACAAGATCGCCATGAGGTTCGAGAGGAGGATGACGCACAACAGCGTGTAGCCGAACGCTGAACCCCCCGCGAGATCCGTGGCCCAGTTGCCCGGGTCCATATAGCCGACCGCGACGAGATAACCCGGCCCGGAGAATGCCAGCAGCTTGCGCCAGAAGCTGAATGACTTGGGTACTGGAATTGTGCGATGGACTTCGGCGAGGCTTGGTGTCTCGGCTTTGCGTCGCCAGCCGTCGGCCGTCTTTGAAGTTTCAGACATGGCAGGTGTTTTCATGAAATCTAAAATCGAACGGACAACCCCAGAAACGGATTCAGATCATCCGCGCTGGATGTCACGCCGAAATTCACCCCGCAATCAAGCTGGGTGTTCCGGCTCAATCCGTAAGTCAGCCCCACATCCAACGTCCCGGCCCAATCCGAATCCGTTTCAGCACTGACCCAACTGAAAAATTCAATGTAGCCCGACAGTTCGCCGCAGATCGCGTGACCGAACGTGATCGAGTTGATGAACTCGGCATGATGCCCGCCACCCTCTCCATCCCGCATCACGTCAAACTCTGTCATCACGCCCATTGACCAGTCTTGTGGCAGCGAAACCGCCAGAGGAAGAATCACTCCGCCCTCGACTGAATTGTTGCCAGGGCCGCGACGGTGCGTTGGAAATTTGACGAACGGCATGATCGCGAACGCAGTCTGCCCTTCGTCGTTGCCCCAGAGATTCACCTTCAAGCGCGTGATCAGATCGCCGTGCCCTGAGCGGGAAACCGTGCTGCCTGCATCGCGATCTTTGATCCGTTCGCTGATGAACGGCTCGAAAACAAACTGTAAGTCGGCATTCGGCAACAGCCCCGCCTTCAGGTTGATCGCGGCGGCGGAAAAACTCTCTGTGCGAACCGCATTTCCGCCCGATGTATCCTCATCCCTGGTGTAATTGATCAGGTCGCTCTCGATTTGAAAATGGCCGGCATCCACCGTGTAAGGGCTCTCGGTTTTGTCGGGACGATCCGTGCTCAGTTCGCGCAGCAACTCATCCGGCACAGGTCGGAACAGGTGATAATCACCCTGGTTCTTGACGCTGTCTCCAAGGGTTGCCCCGGCTGCAAATATCATTGCCGCGACGGACAAAGCGACCGCGCTGCGGCCACGCCCAGTTGTAGGGCGGAACCCGCTTCGATCCAGTGACCTCAAAGCCGTTCGAGCAATTCTCACACGATGAAGATTAACGCTGCAGATTTTTGTGTCAAGCAACTAAATTAGT
>CAZFNB010000432.1:0-3353 GCA_964520235.1 uncultured Bifidobacterium sp.
TACTAAGCATTGATTCCAGGGGCTGGCAGGTTGAATCACCTGCCAGCCCTTTTTTGTCAAAACATCAAAACCTACAAAAAGGAAATCACATGAGCACACACGCATGGACATTCTTTCGGGCCGGCGGCTTTGACCAGGTCAAGCTGGACACCGGTGCCGACTTGATGAATCTCGACCAGCTCGACCAGAAACTCTGGGTCGCGCTGGCCTGTCCCACCACCGGCCTTGAGTTTTGCTCCAAGACCGCCGCGCTGATTGACACCGACAAGGACGGCCGCATCCGCGCACCCGAACTCATCGCCGCTGTCAAGTGGGCTGGTTCAATGCTTAAGAACCCGGACGACCTCGTCAAAGGCGGCGATACCGTTCCATTTTCCGCCATCAACGAGACGACGGCTGAGGGCAAACAGCTCCTCGCTTCCGCGAAGCAGATTTGCGCCAACCTCGGGAAAAAGGATGCGACGGGCATTTCGCTGGCTGATGCCTCGGACGCCAACAAGATTTTTATCAACACCACCTTCAACGGTGACGGCGTCATCATTCCTGAATCCGCCAGCGACGACGCGACAAAGGCCGTCATTGCTGACATCGGCGCGTGCATGGGCACGGTGCCGGATCGTTCGGGCAAGACGGGCATTGATCAGGCCAAGGCCGATGCGTTCTTTGCCGAGTGCGTTGCGTTTGACGATTGGAACAAAAAGGCCGACGCGGACAAGGCGAACATCCTTCCCGCAGGCGACGCCACGGCGGCGGCAGCCGCGGCCGTGCGCGCCATCAAGGCCAAGGTGGACGATTATTTTGGCCGTTGCCGGCTTGCCGCGTTTGATCCCCGCGCTGTGGCGGCATTGAACCGGAACGAAGGCGAATATCTTGCAGTCGCCGCCAAGGACATGAGCATTTCCGCCGCGGAAATCTCAGGCTTCCCGCTTGCGCAGGTCGCCGCCGGGAAAGCGCTCCCGCTCAAGGGGGCGATCAATCCCGCCCACGCCGCCGCAGTCGCCGCGTTGCAGGCAAACGCCGTCAAGCCGCTGCTCGGTGACAAGAGCGAATTGACCGAGGCAGACTGGGCTGCGTTGCAGGCCAAGCTTGGCGCGTTCGAATGCTGGAACGCAGGCAAAGCCGGGGCCGCTGTCGAGAAACTCGGCATCAAGCGCGTCCGCGAAATCCTCGGCGGCAAGGCGAAGGAAAACATCGTCGCGCTCGTTGCCAAGGACAAGGCTCTTGAGCCTGAGGCCACTTCGATTGCGAACGTCGAGAAACTCTGCCGTTTCGTTCGCGACCTGCACCTGCTCTGCACCAACTTCGTCAATTTCCGCGACTTCTACGACGCGGGTGACCCGGCGATATTCCAGTGCGGCACCCTGTATCTGGATCAACGCTCCTGCACGTTGTGCATCCCGGTCGAGGACGCGGGCAAGCACGCGGCGATGGCTGGTCTTGCCGGCGCGTATCTCGCCTACATAGATTGCTTCCGCAAAGGCTCGGGTGAGAAACTCAGCGCTGTGGCCATCTTTTCCCAGGGCGATGACGACAACCTCATGGTGGGGCGCAACGGCATTTTCTACGACCGCAAGGGCAAGGATTACGATGCGACGATCACAAAAATCCTGTCGAACCCGATCAGTGTCCGGCAGGCGTTCTGGTCGCCTTACAAAAAACTCGCGCGGATGATCGAGGAACAGATCGCCAAGCGCGCCGCTGCCTCCGACTCGGATGCGAATGCAAAACTCGCCAAGGCCGCCGAAGCCGTGGCCAAAGCCGATCAGCAGGCGCAGGCGAAAAAAGAAGAGCCGAAGAAAGTGGACGTGGGCGTGGTGGCTGCGTTGGGAGTGGCGTTTGCCGCGTTGTCAACGGCGGTCGCGGGCATTCTGGGATTGTTCAAAGGCATCGAGCCCTGGCAGTTCCCGCTGCTGTTCATCGGCCTCATGCTGCTCATCTCCGGGCCGTCCATGATCCTGGCCTATCTCAAATTACGGAAGCGCAACCTCGGCCCGATTCTCGATGCGAACGGCTGGGCCGTGAATGCCAAGGCCAAGGTGAACGTGCCGTTCGGTACGAGCCTCACGGGCATCGCCAAGCTGCCGCCCGGTTCAACCGTGGACGCCAGCGACAAGTTCGCGGAGAAATCCTCCATGCTGCCGAAGATTCTTGTCTTCGCATTCATCCTCTGGTGGGTCTGGGCGTTCCTGAATGACAGCCAGGGCCGGTTGCATACCTGGACCAATGGCAAGGCAGGCAGTCCGCCGTCCAAAGAGGTGATTGAACAACGTGAAGCGTTGGAAAAGGCGAAGGCGGAAAAGGCCAGAAAAGACGCAGAGGAAAAAGACAGGAAGTTGAAAGAGGAAGCTGAAAAGGCGAAGGCAGAGCTGGAGAAGGCGACTGCCGAAGCCGCCAAGTGAACAGCGCCAGACATTCGTTACAGGCCCGGGCAGTGATGCCCGGGCTTTTCGTTTCGCCACCCCAAAGATCGCGCGGTTGCGTTGGAAATGGAAAACCTGGTTCACTTTGTAGTTTCCCGCTTCGCACCGATATGGTTCCATGTGCGGCGTGACGAAGACCTTTGCGCAACTGGGATTTCCGGGGCGGCTCATCGCCGTCGAAGGGCTTGATGGCTCTGGAAAATCCACGCAAATCTACCTGCTCAAACGCTGGCTCGAAACGCAGGGCCTCAAGGTTTTTTTCAGCGAATGGAACTCGTCCGCTCTCGTCAAAAGCGCCACCAGCAAGGGCAAAAAGCAGGAGCTGCTCACGCCTACAACCTTCAGTCTGATTCACGCCACGGATTTTGCGGACCGCTACGAGCGGCATCTGCTCCCGTTGCTGCGCGCAGGCTATCTGGTGTTGTGCGACCGCTATATTTTTACGGCCTATGCGCGGGACATCGTGCGCGGCTGTCCGCCGCAGTGGGTGCGGGACATCTACAGTTTCGCCGCCCTGCCCGACCTGACGTTTTTCTTCAAGGCCGACCTGGAGGTTTCCCTGAGCCGCATTCTCGACGGGCGGCCCGAGCTGAAATACTTCGAGGCCGGAATGGATCTGCGCATCTCGAACGATCCCTACGAAAGCTTCCGCATTTTTCAAGGCCGCATCCTCGACCAATACCTCGCCATGAGTCCCGAGTTCAACTTCGTGCTCGTGGACGCAAACCAAAACATCGAGATGCAGCAGAATGTCGTCCGCCAGTTGGTCACACGGAAGATTGACCTTTCCTCGTTCGCGTGGCGGCCCAACGGCAGGAACGGTCGTCCAACAGCCACAGCCCATGCCTGAAACCTCCGCCAAACGCAACCGGGCCGTGCGCGTCATCGTGCCGCGCAAGACCGCGCGTCGCTTCTACGGCCACGGCATTCCCG
>CAZFNB010000433.1:0-3342 GCA_964520235.1 uncultured Bifidobacterium sp.
TTCAGCTTGTTTCCGGGCGCAAACGACCGGCTTTGCGTGAATCAGATCCGGTCTGGCTGCCGGACTACGCGGTGGCCGAAGGAGGCGGTAAACTCGGTGCGGCAGGCGCGGCAACGCTCGCATTCGCGCTCGCCAGGGAACTTTCCGGCGAGGCGAACCTTGACCGCGCCCGACAATCTGATGTCGTGTGCGAATGTACGGACCCGGAGCACCGGCGTGCCTTAAAGTCCGACGCGGAAATTTATTTGGAGACAACCGAGCGGCGTTTCACAGGAGTGCGCCGGTGTTGTTGAGACTGTGGCGGGTTGTTGTGGATGATTGACCCGACAAAGTTCCGCGAAATTTTTTTGGATTTTTGATAACGCGGGCTTGCCTCCTGCATAACGAGTGCTACGGTGCTTCAAGAATGAATCCCCACGCGATAAAAGCTGCCGTTCCGTCGTCCATCCCGCGCCGTCATGCGGGGACAACCGGAGCGTCCGGTGTTGTGGCCGGACACGGTATGGTGCGGAGAAGTTAGCGGCGTTGTGTGGGACTGCTCCGGCTTGAAGAAATTTTTCCAGGCGGAGCGGGCGAGATGGTTTGTTCTCTGCTGTTTGGCAGGCCATGATTACTCGCCGGGCAATGTTGTCGAAGCTGCTTCTCGGGGTCGCCGGGGTTGCGAGCGGTGCAGTGCCATTCCGGCTTGGGAACACCTGGACACCTTTCCCTTCAGTTTTTTCCCCGCAGGACGATTCATTTCTTGAGGAACTGGAGCGTGCGAGTTTCCGGCTCTTTCTGGAGAACGCACATCCACGAACCGGATTGGTCAAGGACCGCATCCAGCCGGGCGTAAATGAAATCAACGCCGTTTCCAGCATCGCAGCCACGGGTTTTGGGCTGACGGCGTTGTGCATCGGGGAGCAGCGCGGTTGGATTGGCCGTGCTGAAGCCACCGGGCGCGTGCTCCGCACACTGCGCTTCCTGCACGATGAAATGCCGAATGTGCGCGGGTTTTATCATCATTTCGTGGACTGGGAAAACGGGCGGCGTGCGTGGTTGAGCGAGGTATCTTCGATTGACACCGCCATCCTGCTTTGCGGTGTGCTGACCTGCCGTCAACATTTTGACGACGCCGAGATAAGAGAACTTGCCGAAAAGATCAATGACCGTGCGGACTGGCGCTGGCTGTATCGGAACGGGCCGTTTGTGAGTCACGGGTGGACGCCGGAGCGGGGTTTTCTGGTTTCACAATGGGATTCCTACAGCGAGCACATGATGATTTATCTGCTCGGAATCGGTGCGAATAAACATCCGCTACCGGCGGAATCCTGGCACGCCTGGAGCAGGCCTTGGGCTAATCATGGCGGGTTACGATACATCGAAGGCAACGCGCCGTTGTTCATCCATCAATACTCGCACGCGTGGTTTGATTTTCGGGACGTGCGGGATGAGCACGCCAATTATTTTGAGAACTCCACGCTGGCGACGAAAGCGCACAGGCGGTTCTGCATCGAGTTGCGCAATGAATTTCCACATTACAGCAACGAGTTCTGGGGTGTCACGGCATCCGAATCACCGCACGGTTACGCCATCTGGGGCGGGCCGCCGAGGCAAGGAACACTGGACGGAACAATCGTTCCCTGCGCACCGGGCGGGTCGCTTCCGTTTGAACCGCAAAACACGATTCAGGTTTTGCAAAACATGCGCGAACGTTCCGGCAAATCCGTCTGGACCCAATATGGTTTCACCGACGCATTCAATCCGGCCACAGGCTGGGTTTCACCGACGTTGGTTTCGATAAACACGGGCATCACATTGCTCATGGCTGAGAACGCCCGCTCTGGTTTTGTCTGGAAGACATTCATGCGCAATCCTGAAGTGCAATCAGGAATGCAACGCGCGGGTTTCCGCCCGGAAACACTGGTGTTGTCGTAGCCCGATTTCGCATCGCCAATCGTCGTCGTTCGGTTACAGTTCCGGCGTGAAGAACATCGGACTCTTCGGGGGATCATTCGACCCGATTCACACCGGTCATTTGCTTGTCGGGCAGTCAGCCATCGAGGAACTGAAACTGGACCGGCTGTATCTGATCCCTGCTGCGCGTTCGCCGTTCAAGCTCGATCTCCAGCCCGCGCCGGCCGAACTGCGGCTTGCGATGCTGCGCCTGGCGCTGGCGGGGCGGACGAATTGCGAGGTGGATGATGTCGAGATTCAGCGCGGCGGAACGTCCTTCACGATTGATACCGTGCGTTATTTCAACAGCAGGTTTCCCGATGCAAAGCTGTTTTACCTGATCGGCGCGGACAACGTCGTCAATCTGCCAAAATGGCGGTCGGCGGATGAACTGGCGCAGCTTGCGGAATTTGTCGTGATTCCGCGTCCCGGCGAGACACCGACGCCGCTGCCGCCGCCGTTTCGCGGACATCATCTTTCAGGATTTCCGTTCGGCGTATCAGCGTCGCAAATCCGGGAGCGGGCCAAAGCCGGGCAGCCGTTGGAGCCTCTTGTCCCTGCAACCGTTGCCGAGTTCGTCCGCAACAATCGGCTTTATCTTTGAGCGCGACTGGCCCAAGCTCCGCACCGATGGATTCAAAGAAACTGGCCCTGCTCTGTCGCGAACTCGCGGACAACAAAAAGGCGGAAAACCTTCTCGTGCTGGATGTGCGCAAGCTTTCCAGCGTCACGGACTTTTTTGTCATCGTCTCGGGTACGAGCGAACCGCATTTGCGTGCCATCGTTGGTGAGATCACCGACAAATTGCGGGATGAGCACGAAGTCCGGCCCCGGGCGGTGGATGGTACGGTGCATGGGGCTTGGGTGGTGATGGATTTCTTTGATGTGATCGTCCATGTCATGCGTGTGGATGTGCGCGAGCGGTACGATCTGGAAAGTCTCTGGGGCGATGCCAAGGAACTGAAACTGCCGGTCAAACGGAGGAAGAAAGCCGACGGGCCGGCAAAGTGACTCAGGAATGTTTTGGCGGAATTTCGTTCGAAGCCTTCACCATTTCATCCACAAGTTTCTTGAATTCATCGAGGCCCGTTGCGGGAATGATGATGGTGTCGCGCCGGCCTCCCACATCCTCGGTGATGCGGAGAAACCGCCCGCGCGGATTTTCCTTGAGCGTGAGCATGAATGTTTTGCGCTCGATCTGCACTTTTTCCGAGCGGAGTGTGTCTTCGTTGACCGGCGGTTTGGGCGCGCCGTATGGACGATGATGCCCATAGGGTGAGGGACGTTCGTTAGAGATCATAACTTTACATTCCCAGATGCTCTACTACTGGTTTCCACTACAACTACTGCAAAGTTTGACGACTTGTGATGTTTGTCAACTGCGGATTTCAAGAGAGTTGTAAGGCC
>CAZFNB010000434.1:0-3338 GCA_964520235.1 uncultured Bifidobacterium sp.
TGATTTGGCGGCGAAATATCCGCAGGCGAAGGTCACCGCCATCAATGGAGCGACCGGCGGCGAAAAAAACCTGGCAAAGCTTTCACTCGTCAGCGCGACACAAACAGGATCGAGCATCCTGAACACGCTTTACCGCAGCGCGGGCCAGTTCGACATCGGCGTCAAATACACCCTTGTCGGCGGCGTCATCGGCAGCGGGAATTCCACCGTGTTCGAGAGCATCGGCATCACAAACACGTCGGCAAGCGTGCTGGATTTTCATTTCTTCCAATACGTTGACTTTGATCTCGGTGGAAACAATGCAAATGACACCGTCAGTCTGATCAAAGACGGAGGTTTGTTTGTGGGAGCGCACCAGACAAAAGCGGGCGCGTTCTTTTCAGATGAAGTCGCCAGCCCCGGCGCCACGCACGGCCAGGCGGCATTGTGGCCGACAATCTACAGCGGTCTTACAAACAACACCCCGACCACATTGAGCGATTACGTAGGGCCGGTCACCGGCGATTCCACCTGGGCATTTCAATGGGACGTTGCCATACCCGTCGGCGGTTACTTCAACATCGCCATCGCCAAAAGCACGTCTCTGACGGCGCTTGTCCCCGAGCCATCGGTCTTGGCTATTCTGCTCCTGGGTGTCGCGGGCCATCGAATCCTTCGACGCAGCGGGAACACTGCCAAATGACCCGCTGCTTTCCCGGCGTCATCCTCTGAGATTTTCATTTCTAAAAGCGCAGGGCCTTTGCTTCCTCGGCCCAAACCGTCAATCCGCCAGTTGACGAACCCGGATTGCTGTGGCCTAATCGGTGCGAGTTCAAATCCGAAAACCATCCGCCATATCCGCAGCCCAATTCAACCCGAACCGGAAAGGTGCGAGCGTTTTCTTTTCAGAAAAGACACTGTTATGACAACCGCCCCGATTCCATCTCGAACTGCTGCCATGCGCCTGTCACCCCTGCTGGCCATTTTGCTTCTGTTGGCATCACCGCTGGCTGCCGCCACGTTCACGGTTGTGAACACCAATTCCACCGGCCCTGGCTCGTTGCAGCAGGCCATCTTCGACGCGAACACCAACGTCGGCGCGGACACCATCACGTTTGCCATCACCAATCTCAGCAACACCATCCGCCCCGCTGCTGCGCTGCCAAACATCACCGAGCCGGTGACGATTGATGGCCGCACGCAAACCGGCTTCGCCTCTGCGCCCATCGTCGAAATCAACGGCGCAAGCGCGGGCGCAGGAGCGGACGGACTCAAAATCGCCACAAGCAATTGCGTCGTCAGCGCGGTCGTCATCAACAATTTTCTCGGCGACCAGATTGAAATCACCAACGGCGTGAACAATGTCGTCGAAGGCTGTTATCTCGGACTCAACCTCCCAGGCACGGTGGACGCAAGCACCGGACAAAACGGCGTGCTCATCACCAATGCTTCAGCTAACATCATCGGCGGACCTGGCTCGACAAACCGGAATTTCATCTCGGGAAACAACCAGAGCGGCATCACTGTTGGCGGGCTTTCATCGGTCAGCAATTCCATCATCGGAAATGTCATCGGCTTGGGCGTCACGAATGCCGCCGTGGCCAATACCGTGGACGGCATCCGCATCAATGCTCCGTTCACGTTCGTCGGCGGCAACACAAGCAGCGCACGCAACATCATCTCCGGCAATACAAGTGATGGCATTGAAGTTTCCGCCACGCTTGGCACGAACGCTGTCATCCGTGGCAACTGGATCGGCACCGACTTGAACGGCACGCTGGATCGCGGCAACACGGCGGATGGTATTCTAGTCAATGCAGGCGGCGTGATGATCGGCGGCAGTGGTAGCGGCGAAGGGAACGTCATTTCCGGCAACAACAGCGACGGCATCGAACTCACCAGCCTGAGTTCCACGAACAATGTCGTTTATGGAAACTACATCGGCACCGACTTCAACGGCACTGCCAGTATCAACAACAGCATCCACGGCGTCTTCATCACCACCAGTTCCCGAAGCAACATCATCGGCGGCGTTCTCGCAGGTCAGGCAAACATCATCGCTTTCAACACCCAGGACGGTGTCAACATCGCAGCCGCCACGGCGAATACGAACAACACCATTCGCGGCAACTCCATCTTCTCCAACGGCACGACAGCGGCGCATCTTGGAATTGACCTTGGCGCTGACGGTATTCTGGCGAATGACGCGGGTGATCCTGACACCGGCGCGAACCAGTTGCAAAATTTCCCCGTTCTCGCCACCGTGACAAACACCGCAACAGAAACCATTTTCTCCGGCTCGCTGAACAGCCTGCCTTCCACCACCTACACAGTTGATTTCTACGCGAACGTCGCCTCGGACACGGGCGGCAGCGGCGAGGGCCAGTATTATCTGGGTTCGACGAATCTCACAACGGCAGCGGATAGCAACGTCACGTTCACAGTTTCACTTCCGGTTTCACCGCTACTGGGTCGTTACATCACAGCGACTGCCACCGATCCGTTCGGCAACACGTCCGAGTTTGCGCAAAACGTTTACGCGCAAAGCACCGTTCCCGGCGCGACCTACACAGTGGTGAATACAAACGACTCCGGCGCGGGTTCATTACGGCAGGCCATTCTCGATGCCAACGCAAACATCTCCGCTGGCGACACCATCACATTTGCCATCACCAACCTGTCAGCGACCATTTCCCCTGCCTCAGCTTTGCCGGCCATCACGGACACGGTCACGATTGACGGCTACACGCAATCCGGCGCGGCCGCCAACACCTCGACCACCATCTTCAACGGCGCGGTGATCGTCCGCATTTCAGGAACGAGCGCCGGCTCCGGCGCAAACGGGCTGACGATCACGCACAGCAATTGCATCGTTCGCGGCTTGAACATCACTGGATTCACCGGTTCAGCCGGCGACGGCATTGAAATCTCCGGCAGCGCAAACACCATCGAAGGTTGTCTCATCGGCATTACAACGAACGGCGCGGCAGCGGCAAACGCCGGCAACGGGATTCTCATTTCCAGTTCGCCGAACAATGTGATAGGCGGCACATCTCCCGGCACACGCAACGTCATCTCCGGGAACACCAGCGATGGCGTCGAAATCAACGGCGCAGCCTCCTTCAGCAACCAGATTCTCGGCAACATCATCGGCGCGGGCCTCAACGGCACTTCCGACGTGGGCAACTCAGCGGACGGCGTCCTCGTGACCGCCGCGGGCGGCAACATCATCGGCGGCACGAACTCCGGCGCGGGCAATCTCATCTCCGGCAACAACAGCGACGGCATCGAACTCACCGCGTTGGCGGCCACCAACACCGTCGTTCTCGGCAATCGTATCGGCACGGACGCCAGCGGCA
>CAZFNB010000435.1:0-3336 GCA_964520235.1 uncultured Bifidobacterium sp.
ATCGCCAGCCAGAACTGGTTCTTTCCGTTGTAACCCATGTCGGCATCAAAACAGTCGTCATCGCAGAACGCGCTCACCAGATACTTGGTGTTGACGGTGCCGCCGAAGAACTCGAAGCCGTCATCGGCTATGGCGTAGGCTTCGACGTGTTCGATGGTGGTGCCCCGACCGACGCCGCCCATCGAGAGGCCGTTGATTTCCTTGTTCGGGAGAACCTTCACACCGCCGTGGCGGATGGAGACGTAGCGGATGACGCCGGAGTTGTCGTCATCGTTGTTGCCGCCGAAACGGTTGAGGAACTCGCCGGTGACGGGATCGGTGATGTCGGCCAGACCTTCATAGACTTCATACTTGGGCGAGGCGGCGTTGCCGGTGCCATCAGCGGCCTGATTGAGCGTGGCGTTGCCGAACACCACCAACCCGCCCCACAATCCGCGCGCATAGATGCCAAGATCGCCGTTGTCCGTCACATCATCGGCCTCGGCGGTCATGATGATGGGTTTGGTGGGCGTTCCTTCCGCGTAGATTTTTCCGCCACGTGCGACCAAGAGAGCGGTGGCGTCGTTGGTGCCGCCGGGTTTGCCTTTGACGACCGTGCCCGGCTCGATGGTGAGCGAGGCGTTGCTGACGATGTAAATCATCTTGTTGAGCACGTATTCATTTGTGCCGAACCAGGTCTGGTTGCCGAAGATGTTGGTCGTGATTTGAATCGTCGCTGCGTGGGCGAAGGTTGCACCGAGCAGACAGGCCGATAGCACAACTGCTTTGAGGAATCGGTTGGTTTTCATTTTCGTGTATTCGTTGAGTCCGGTTATGAGTTTGATTTCAACTGCGCGCGCAGTTCATCAATTCCGCATTACGGGTGTATCTCGGTCTTGTGACAAAATGGTGAACTCGCGTCTGAATCGGCGATGCCGTTGAAACCCACCACGAACAACCACTAGAAATCGTACGTGAGCGACATGCCGAACGTCATGCCGCGTTTGTAGGAGGAGTAGAGCTGATTACCGCTCTCGCCGTAGGTGCGTTTGATTTCGGGATCGAGAAGATTTTTGGCTGTGAACTTGAAACTCATGTTCAGCCCGATCTTTTGTGACAAAACAAAATCCAATGTCGTGGGCGGATGCTCATAGATATCCTCCGTGCGGAGGGTGGCGATGCTGATGCGCGGCCCGGCAGCGTTGAGAATGAGCGACACGCTTGTGCCGCTGCGGGGATTATCGTAGTTCAAATCCGCGTTCAGGATGTAGGGCGACTGGTCGTAAAGCGCCCGCGTCGAACTCACGTCCACACCGAACGAGCGTTTGTTGAATACTTCCACGTCCGACAACCTGGCTTCGGATTCGACGAGCGAAAGATTTCCGCCGAGACTCCAGTCCCTGAGATGCTGCGAGATGAAGCCGAGATTTTTCCGTGCTTCAAACTCGAAGCCCGTCACCGTGGCTTCCTCGCGGTTTTTGTACGTGACGATGTTTTCGGTCACGTCCACGTATTGTTTTTCAATCGCGTCCGTCAGTTCCTTGCGATAATAGCTGACGCTGATGAGGTCGCCCGGCGCGGGAAACCACTCCCAGCGCACGTCATAGTTTTTGATCGAACTCATGCGCAGCCCCGGGTTGCCCTCCACCAGCACGTCCAGATCGGGATCGTAACTGCGGTAAGCCGCAAGCTCGCGAATCGAAGGCCGCGCGATGGTTTCGCTGTAATGCAAGCGGAGATTCATGTTCGTGCGGAGCGTGATGATGAAGCCCAGTGCCGGCAGCAGATCGGTTTGTTTCAACACCGTGTCGTTGATCCGCTGGCCGGTATTGCCGCTCGCCGCGTAACTTTGCGAGTGAATCTGTATGTCGGTGGATTCCACCCGTGCCCCGCCAATGACACGCAGCCGTTCGACGACTGGCGTGTCCATCATCAAATAAGTCGCGCGCACCTTGCTTTCTGCGTCGTAAAGACTGTCGAAGCTCTGGATGTAACGATTCCAGGTGTAGGCGATGCGTCCGTTGCTGGCGTTCGTCACCGGCGGATTCACGTAACCGAGATTGTTCCCGGTGAGAAAATTGTTCGGGTTACCGTCGAACTCTCCCGCCGGATAATAGATCTGTCGCTCTTGAAACTGCCGCTCCGAGCCACTGGCAAAAATTCCCGCCTTGAACTGCCCCTCGTCTCCGAACCATTGGCGAAACGGAATCGTGAGGTCGGCTTTGAAATTGTTGTTCTGTTCCTCAAGATTGCGGAAATAGCGCGTCGGGAGATTCGGATCGGGCAGACCGTTGTCTCCGACCACGTAAGTGCCGCCTTTGTTGTAGTAGTTGAAGAAGCGGACGTCGGGTTCGTCCTGTGTGGTGTCGGACAACGTCGCGGCCCAATCCAGTTTCACGTCCGCGAGCAAAGGGAAACGATCCTCGCCCTTGAGTTGATACGTGTTCAGCGTGCGTTCCGTGAAGTGCAGCCGGTTCTGGTAAATGATGTAAGTCGGCTCTTCCGGATCAGCACCCTGCTGGACGCGCGCGTAGTCAGTGCCGTTTTGGTTGAAGAGATAATTGAATCCAACGTTATGATCCGGCAACCACTGGTACGCGAAGCTGACCATTGCGCCCCAGTTCACCAGATCGGTCGAACGCGCATCTGTGGCGTCCAGTGACAAAGCAGTGGCGCCACCGGTGGTCGGCTCGTAACGCCGCGTGATTCCGTCCGAATAGGAATTAAGCTCGCGCCGGTAATTCCAACCGGCAAAAATCCCAAACGGCCTGCCGAATAAATACGCCGTGTCGCCCATCGCCAGGCTGAAATTCTGATTCCATGGCGCAGCTTCCCGATCGGGAGCAAACTGAGTCGTGCCCATCAGCTTGGAGTAAGCGTTGAGATTCTCCGCGTTCTGGACATTGGCCTTGAAGTTTGGATTTGTTGGGCGATTAGGCCCCGTGGTTGAAACAGGCGCTGGGATGAGCGTCCCCGGATTGTTCAACGGCGCGGGCAACGCGCGCGAACCGTCGTCCATTCCCAGCCAGTCCAGCGAGCCACCTTTGTAGGTGAGGAAATCCTTGTTGCCGGTGGCCTGGGTGTTGTAACCACCGCCGAGCGAGAGCGACACAAATGGTTTTTCAGGAAACGACTTGCTGACGATGTTGATGCCGCCGCCGGTCGAACTTCCGGGCTGATCGGGCGTGAATGTCTTTGAGATGGCAACCTTGTCAATCACCTGTGCCGGGAACATGTCCAGCGACGGCGCACGGCGGTAGGGATCAGCCGAGGGAATTTCTCCCCCGTTGAAAGTGGTGGAGACGTAACGATCGCTCAAGCCCCGGATTACGGCGTATTTTCCATCCACGATGGATG
>CAZFNB010000436.1:0-3333 GCA_964520235.1 uncultured Bifidobacterium sp.
CAGATTAAAGTTCGCGGTTCAGAGTTCAAAGTTCAAAGTTGGGTTCTGGAGTGTAACGCGCGGCTTGCGTTGAGGTCTGCCTCATGAAAAACTACGCGCCCGGCTGAAAAGCCTGACAGCTTGATCCATGAGCGACACAAAATTGACATCTTCCGTAAATTCCGGAAGCGATTACCTGGAACAGTTCCGGCGTTTTGAGACCGCCGGCAGCCAGCCGAAATGGCTTCTACCCATCCGCAAGGCTGGCATGGCGCGATTCGGCGAAATCGGCCTGCCCACGGTGCAACATGAGGACTGGCGTTTCACCAACACCGCGCCCATCGCAAAGCTGCCGTTCAAGCCCGTGTTTGATCCAGCGGATGGTGTCACAGCCGAGCAGCTCAAGCAGATTGCGTTCGCCAGCCAGCCCGGTTCGCGGCTCGTGTTCGTGAACGGCCACTTTGCTCCAAAACTTTCCTCGGTGAAAAATCTTCCCGCAGGTGCAAAGGCCGGAAGCCTGGCGGCGGCACTGACGGGCGACGCGGCGTTTCTCGAAAAACATCTGGGCCGTTACGCGCAGCAGGCGGACAACGGATTCTCCGCATTGAACCAGGCGTTCTTTCTCGACGGCGGCTTCGTTCACGTTCCTGCCGGAAAAGTCGTGGAGGAGCCGATACAGTTCATTTACGTCTCCACGGCGAAGCAAAGCGGCGCGACGTTCCATCCGCGCAACCTGGTCATCGCAGAGGCGAACAGCAGCGTGACGGTTCTGGAAAGTTACGTGTCGTTCGGCGGCAAGGGATACCTCACCAACGCGGTGACGGAGTTGTTCGCCGGCGACAACGCGCGGCTGGAATTCGTGAAAGTTCAGGACGAGGCGGGTGATGCGTTTCACATCGCGGCGTTTCACGGCGAGTTCGGGCGAACGAGCAACGTGAACGTCCATTCGTTCGCGCTCGGCGCGAAGCTTTCGCGGAACAACATCCGCACCAGGCTGGCTGGCGAGGGGCTGGAGTGCATCCTGAACGGGCTTTATCTCACGCGCGGTGAGCAACTGGCGGATCACCACATGATCGTGGAACACGCGCAGCCGCATTGCGCCAGCCACGAGTATTTCAACGGCATCCTCGATGACAAGTCCCGCGGTGTTTTCCACGGGCGGATACTTGTCCGCGAGATCGCTCAAAAACCCGACGCGAAGCAGACGAACAAAAATCTTCTCCTCTCGGATGACGCGGGCGCGGACACGAAGCCGCAATTGGAAATTTATGCCGACGACGTGAAATGCACGCACGGCGCCACCATCGGCCAGTTGAACGACGAATCCATCTTTTACCTGCGCTCGCGCGGCATCGGCACGGAAAACGCCAGGCGCATGTTGATCCATGCATTTGCGGGCGAGATCATCGAACGCATACGGTACGAAGCCGCGCGCGAGGAACTCGACAAAATCGTGTGGGAACGGCTTGAAGCCAATCCACACGTCGCATAACGCTGGAATCATTCTCCGCGTCATGGAAAAGAACCGGCTGGAAGCTTTCAGTGACGGCGTGATCGCCATCATCATCACCATCATGGTGCTTGAGATGAAGGTGCCGCATGGTTCCAGCCTTGACGTGTTGTCGCCGTTGCTGCCGGTGTTTCTCAGCTATGTCCTCAGCTTCATCTACGTCGGCATCTACTGGAACAACCATCACCACCTGATCAAGGCCTGCCACAAGGTGAACGGCTCAATCATGTGGGCGAACCTTCATCTGTTGTTCTGGCTTTCGTTGTTTCCGTTCGTCACGGGCTGGATGGGGGAAAATCATTTCACGCCGCTGCCGACGGCGTTGTATGGCGCGGTGCTGCTGTGCGCGGCCATCGCCTATTATATTTTGCAGAGCCTGATCATGGCGGAGCAAGGAAGCGACTCGAAGCTGGCGGCGTCCATCGGGCGCGATTTCAAGGGCAAGCTTTCGCCGGTGTTTTATGCGGCAGCGATCGGTGTTTCGTTTTTGAAACCGTGGGTTGCCGGAGCCATTTACGTGTTCGTGGCTTTGATGTGGTTGATTCCAGACAGGCGCATCGAACGCGTGGTGGATGAGTTTGAAGAGACGAAGCATTGATCCTAGAATCCGCAGATGACGCAGAGGAACGCAGAGGAACGCAGATTTCCTCCAGGATTTGCGCTCAATTTTGATTTCTCAAGATTTCACCTGGCAGGTGAAGCGGTTTCCAAATTAAACCTCACACATGAGTTTCAATCTGTGCAATCTGCGAAATCTGCGGATGAACCCAACTGCGGAATCACGGGTGAGTGTGAGCCGGTTCATGCGTCCGCGATCTTTGCCACTTCGTCGAGCAGCGTTTCAACGGGTACGGGTTTGCGAAGAACGGGCAGGGAGGTTTCCTTGATGAATTTTTCAAACCGCTCATCGTCCGCCGCGCCAGTCACGAAAATAAAACGCCGGGCCAGCGCCGGTTGCGCGCGTTCCACCGTGGCGTAAAACAGATCGCCTTCCAGTTTCGGCATCTGCAGATCGCAGATGATGGCATCGAGCGGATGACTGAGCGCGAATTTCAACGCGAGCGTGGCATCGGATTCCACCGAGGCTTCGTAACCGTGCATCTTGAGAATCTCCTGGAAGAAATGAGCCAGCGAGGCATTGTCGTCAACGATGAGAACGTGACGTTTGCGCGGGGTGCTGATGTCGGTTTCCATAGCACAGCCTCGACGCGACTCTACATCCGAAACCACCGCCAGGGCAAGGGTGTGAATGAAAACCGGCAGCTATGTCGCGGCGGTTTCGCCGGGTTGTTGCTGCGCATTGACATCAAGGTCAATCAGGATGTCGCGAGGTTCAGCACCTTTGCTTGGGCCGACGATGCCGCGGTTTTCCAGTTCATCCATGATGCGTGCAGCGCGCGTGTAGCCGAGACGCAGGCGGCGTTGCAGCAACGACACGCTGGCTTTTTGCTCGCTGCGGATGACTTCGATGCACTGTTGAACGATCTCCTCGTCTTCATCAATGCCGCTTTCATCTCCGTAGCTGGCGACGGGTTTGGAAAGTTGCTGATGGATCTCCATCTCGTAGCTCGGCTTCGCCTGCTTGGCGATGAAGTCCACGACGCTGTTGATTTCGTTGTCGGTGATGAGCGCGCCCTGGGCACGGATCAATTTTGCCGAACCGGGCGGGAGGTAGAGCATGTCGCCCTTGCCGAGCAATTTATCCGCACCCATCGCGTCGAGAATCGTGCGTGAGTCCACGCGGCTGGCGACCTGGAATGCAATGCGCGCCGGGATGTTCGCTTTGATCACGCCGGTGATGACGTCCACGGACGGGCGTTGCGTGGCCACGATGCAATGGATGC
>CAZFNB010000437.1:0-3319 GCA_964520235.1 uncultured Bifidobacterium sp.
TACGTCATCCTCGCCGGGCAGGCCGGAATCGCCGGGCATCTGAAAATCGGCAATCAGGTCACTGTCGCTGCGCAATCCGGTGTGATGCACGACATCCCGGACGGCCAGACCTGGTTCGGCAGCCCGGCGCAACCGGACAAGCAGACCAAACGCCAGTTAATCGCCATCCAACATTTGCCTGAGCTGCTGCGGCGCGTGAGCAAGCTGGAGAAAGATTCAGAGAATCAATAAAAGTCACAAACATGGCCCGCACTCCATCCACAATGCTGCCGCTCGGCACGAGCGCGCCGGATTTCAAATTGCCGGACACAAACGGCAGGCTCGTCTCAATCGCCGATTTCACCGGCAAGCCCGGGTTGCTGGTCATGTTCATCTGCAACCACTGCCCCTACGTGAAACATCTTCGCGCCGCTCTTGCGCAACTGGGACGCGATTATCAGTCGCGCGGCGTTGCCATCGTGGGTATCAGCTCGAACGACGTTGAAAATTATCCCGAGGACAGCCCGGCAAAGATGGTCGAGGAGGCCAAGACCGCAGGCTACACGTTCCCGTATCTTTATGATGCGTCCCAGACCGTGGCCAAGGCATATCGCGCCGCCTGCACGCCGGATTTTTTCCTGTTCAACAAGGAGCGCAAGCTCGTCTATCGCGGTCAGTTTGATGACAGCCGGCCCGGTAACGGAATCCCCGTCACGGGCAATGACCTTCGCGCCGCGCTTGATGCGTTGCTCGCAGGCAAACCGGTTTCTTCCGAACAAAAGCCCAGCCTCGGTTGCAACATCAAGTGGAAGTCCGGCAACGAACCGGAGTATTTCCAGTCGGTTTAATCCTCACTTCTGAGCGTCCTGAATCTCCTTTTCGATGAACGTGGAGTATTCCGCCTCGCTCGCCGGCTGCGGCCAGAGCCAGTCCCTGCCCTGCCACCAGTCCGGCGGTGACGTTGCGTTCGGGTCCGGACGTTCGGGATTTCCGCCATCATCCACGCCGTCCTTTCCAATGGAGTAAAGGACGAAGGTATTTGTCGCTGTCAGTTTGAAGCGCAACGGCTGGCCGTCCACGGGATCGCGCGGAACTTGCGACAAGAACTCCGGCACGAGCGCGGACAACTCCTGCGGAAGATTCCCATGTTTTATCTCACGCCGCCGCAACGCGATGCCGGTGATCGTGAGACGACGGGCTGCTTCGACGGTCATAATGCGATTCAAGGTCTGGAAAGAACGCCCCATGGACTGCGAAACGAGCCGCCTCGCATCCAACTCGCCGGTCGGCCCAAACGATTCAATGTCGGGATTCGTTTCAAGCCCGAGTTCAGCCAGTTTCTTTTGCTGGTCGAGCATGTGGGGCAGAAAACAATCGTTTGACCGCGCCGAACGTGTCGTGCCGAGTAAAACCTGAATCGCCTGTAACGCAATCAATTCATCCGTGTAAGACCACGAATACCGCCAGGCCGGTTCGTTGAACTTGAGTCTTACGAGACTGGCCAGGGAATTAAGGCCGCTGCCATTGTAGTTCACCAGCGGACGCAACCCGGCCAGACCCGATCTGACAGTGTTGAATTCCTTGGAAGAAGCGCGCATCCCGGCAATCGTGCGCAAGACCAACGCCCGCTCCATCAGAACTGCGCTCTCCATCGAACGCGTGAATTCCGTCCGCTCCAGATCGCGCTGGATGGCGGCGAGTTGTTCCTCCGTCATGTCCGGCGATTGAACCACCGCCCAGATCGGGTCGAAGCCAAGTCGCAGCGTTTGAATTCTGACAATCTGCGAAATGATGAGCGGCTCGTCAGCGAGACCGTTTGCCACGGCGATCATCGCGCGGATGTCCGACGTCGCGGCCTGTGAATCGTGACGATGAAGGTTATGCATCGCAGAGCCCGCAAGCAAAGTTGTTCTTCTCCTGATTGCGCCAAGATGCGGAAGGAGCAGGTTGAAACCCTCGTAATAGTTCAGGTTCAGATTCACCTTTGGCCGCTCGATGAGTTTCCGCGCCGCGTCCATTGCGCCCGCATCGTTCTCAAGAAAAGCTCCGACTTCATCCCACGAGTTCGTGTAAATCTCCTGATGTCTCGTCTTGAAGAAATGATCGAGACGCCAGCCCGGCATCGCCCTGCCCGGCGCGACCACCTGCGCTGAAGGCGGCGGATTCGTGTCAAATATCGTCCGCCAGTTGGTCGTTTGCTGCGTGGCCTTGCGGAAATTTTCCGTTCCATCTTCGGCGCGAAGCACGGGACGTGGAAAGAAATCCTCCATCGCAAATGATTCGCCCTGTGCGATCAATTCCGCCTTGTATCGTTCGAGCGCGCGTTTCGGTCTGGTGTGCGCCTGATGATAAACCACCGCGCCTGCGGCCAGCACAATGCCGAGTGCGATCCCCATTTTCTTTACCCGCGCTTTCATGACTTCAACGATTGCGGATTAGACCGGAAAGCCTGGGAATCGTCACGCGGATGGCTTTGCTGGAACAAGGCTGACGCATACCCATCCAAAGCGCGCGAGACCTGGCTTTTCCATCGCATTAGCACCCGGCTTCAGCCGGGTGTTCGCGATGCAAAAGCAACATCAGCCGCTTCAGCGGCTTCTCGCGAGACAGGAAAAAGCTGTTCAAACAGCTTTTTCGTTCTTCTTCGACTCACACCGGGCTGAAGCCCGGTGCTAATGAGAGTCGGTATGCGTCAGCCCTGTTTGCTGGGATGTGACGCACAGATTACGCCGCGGCCGGAGACAGGCGCTTCATTTCAACTCATCGGAACGTGACCCCGCCGCTATGGATACTGTGCGCGATAGAACAAACTTTCGCCAATCGCGGGCGCGTCGGTGAATTGCAGCGAGCCGGACGGATTCGGCAGATTGGTCAGCACATTCCACGAAAGCATGTTGGTGGACGTGGCAATCTCGAAGTTAAAGCCGGGATCGCCGGAGACACCCAGCCTGATGCGCCCGTCGGGAAGCTGCGTGATGAGCGTGAATTGCAACGGCTGCGAAGGCGCGAGCGTCAGCAGCGCATTGGAACTGGTGACACTGCCGCTGGCATTCGTGACGACGACAGAATAATTGCCCGCATCGGAAGCCTGCACATTGTTCTTCGTGTAACTCGGGCCGGTTGCACCCGGGATGTTCGTTCCGTTCAACCGCCACTGGTATGCCAGCGCCGACGTGCCGCCCGCCATGACATCGAACGTCACGTTGCTCGTTGTGAGCGTGCTGACAGGTTCAGGATGCGAAACGATGTAGGGCGGAATGTTTGTGGTGAGCCGTTCAACGCGGACGTTGTCCGCGAGACCGAAACTCAGGTTGGTGTTGTCAGATACGGATGTGTAGGA
>CAZFNB010000438.1:0-3312 GCA_964520235.1 uncultured Bifidobacterium sp.
AGCGAGGCGATCTCGAAGGCGATTTCTGCCTGCGCCGAAGCCGGTGGCGGACGCGTGAATGTTCCCGCAGGCGAATACCTGTCGGGGCCAATCCATCTCAAGAGCGGTGTGAATCTGCATCTGGACCACGGCGCGACGATCAAGTTCAAGACAGATCCCAAGGCTTACCTCCCCGTGGTGCGTTCGTGGTTTGAAGGCATGGAATGTTTCAATTACTCGCCGCTCATCTACGCTTACGGCCAGAGCAACATCGCCATCACCGGCCAGGGCGTCCTGGACGGCCAGGCGGACGAGTTCAGTTGGTGGCCGTGGAAAGGCAAGACCGAGTTCGGCTGGTACAGCGACAAGCCAAAACAGGACAACGGACGCAAGCGGCTCGTCAAGATGGTCGCGGACGGAACACCCGTTGAGGACAGAAAATTCGGCGAAGGTTTTTACCTGCGCCCGAGTTTCATCGAACCGTTCCGATGCAACAACGTGCTGATCGAAGGCGTGCGCATCGTCCGCTCGCCGATGTGGGAACTGCATCCGGCGCTTTGCACAAACGTCATCGTGCGCGGCGTCCAGATTTCTTCGCACGGCCCGAACAACGACGGTTGCGATCCCGAAGGCTGCCGCGACGTGTTGATCGAGGATTGCATCTTCGACACCGGTGATGATTGCATCGCCATCAAGTCTGGCCGCAACAACGACGGTCGCCGCATCGGCGCTCCATCGGAGAACATCATCATCCGTCGTTGCACGATGAAGGACGGGCACGGCGGCGTGACGATTGGCAGCGAAATATCCGGCGGTTGCCGCAACGTGTTCGTCGAGGATTGCGAGATGGACAGCCCGAATCTGGATCGCGCCATCCGGTTCAAATCCAACGCCGTTCGCGGCGGCGTGGTGGAAAACATCTTCGTGCGCAACGTCAGGATCGGCACGGTCGGCGATGCGGCGTTGCAGATTGATTTTGTGTACGAGGAGGGCGCGGATGGCCCGCACAAACCGGTCGTCCGAAATCTTATCATCGAAAACATGACGGTATCAAAGGCGAAGCGCGTGCTCGATGTGCAGGGATTTCCCGCATCGGAAATCAGCGGCGTGCGAATCCACAACTCCACTTTCAAAGGCATCACCGGGAAGGACGTCGTGAAGGAAGCCGACGTGAAACTTATCGAGTGCGTGGTGGAAAAGGAGTGACGCCGTGCGTCACCCTCGACATCCCGCCGGACACAGGTATTCAGGCTTTACGCGCGAGCCGGGTTGGTCTTTGATTCGCGGCGTCGAATGAAAACCCGCCCCGCGCATGGCTGACGCAAGCACTTCAGAATCCTTCCTGGGCAAGTTCACCGTGCTCAAAGGCGCGCCGCGTGAGCTTTGGCTGACGTTCCTCATCAAGTTCCTCAGCATCGCCGCCTATGCGGTGACGAACCTGACCATCAAACTCTGGCTCTCGCACGATTTTGGATTCTCCGACACGCAGGCGCTGAATCTAGTGCTCGCGTGGTCGCTCACGATGACGGGCGTGACGCTGCTGGTAGGTTCGCTGACCGATGCTCTGGGAATGCGCCGGACCTTTCTGCTCGGCGTCTGGGTTTGTCTGGCGGCCCGGCTTGTGATGGTCTTCGCCACGGACAAATGGGTTGCTCTGGCAGGCGGTCTGTTTCCGCTGGCGATCGGCGAAGCGTTGGGCACACCGGTGCTCGTGGCTGCGGTGCGGAAATATTCCACGACCGCGCAGCGCTCCATTTCATTCTCGATGGTCTATATGATGATGAACGTGGGTTTCCTCGTGACCGGCTACTTGTTCGATTATCTGCGCACGAAGATGGGCGAATACGGCCAGGTCACGCTGCCCGTTGTCGGCGCGACGATCACAACGTACCGCGCGCTGTTCTTCGTGAGTTGGGTCATCGAACTGTCACTCGTGCCGCTGGCGTTGTGTCTGCGGCCCGGCGCGGAAGTCACCGATGAAGGGCTGAAGATCAATCCCATCGCGAAGTCCCCGGCCAGCGGCGGCATGTTCACGGCGCTGCGAGACACAGTCGTCAACGCCGCGCGCGACACGGTGAAACTTTTCGCCGGCTTGTTCCGGCAGCGCAGTTTTTACCGGTTGCTGGCCTTCCTCGGATTGATTGCCTGTCTGAAATTGATTTTGATGGTGATGTACTACGTGTTCCCGACGTTCGGCATCCGCGAACTTGGCGCCGGCGCGAAAGTGGGGACGCTTTGGAACATCAACAGTTGGATGGTTATTTTTCTCGTGCCGGTCGTCGGCGCGCTGACGCAACGATTTCCCGCCTACGCGATGACCATCATCGGCGGCGCAGTCACCGCCGCGTCGGTTTACTTGATGGCAATGCCGACTGCGTGGTTTCAGTCTGCAGCCAATGGCTGGCTCGGCGACTGGATCGGGCACTCGTACTTGCGGTTGAGCGGTGAGATCCATCCTTATTATGTGATGATCGCGCTTTTCATCGCCGTGTTTTCCGTCGGAGAAGCGTTTTACTCGCCGCGGGTGTACGAATACGCCGCCTCGATCGCGCCGAAAGGACAGGAGGCTTCCTATTCGGCGTTGTCGTACATTCCGCTGCTGCTCGGCAAGGCTTTCGCGGCCACCATTTCCGGCGTGCTGCTTACGAAGTATTGCCCGGAAACCGGCGAACGAAATTCGGGGACGATGTGGCTCGTGTTCGCGCTGGTGGCGGCAATTTGTCCGGTGGGGTTGATCGCACTGCGCAAATTCATCCGCGTCAGGGAAGCCGGACGTGAAGGATAAAAACCAAAACCGCTTTTAAGAAAATAATCGAACTATGCCGCTGTTGCAGTTGACAACCCTCATAGGAGCGCATGGGGCGTGGCGCAGAGGTTATGGCCTCTCATCATCCTTCCAGTCCAAATCCGTGGAAAAAGGATCCGTTCGTTCTTGTCCTTTGACGATTGCGTGGAGGATGACGCCAGCCATTACGATTAGTCCTCCATAAAGGTAATGGTACGTAATCGCGTTGCCGAAGCGTTCAGGATTGTCCTTTCTGGTTAGTTTCTCGGAAATACCGGTGGGACTGCCGTCAATACTAACCTTTGGTTCGGTTGTGACACCGCGATACGTTTCGTAACCGGCCCATCCCAGAAACATGAACCCAACAATTACAATGAGATATGACAATTCGCGCATGAACTCGGATAGTCACCTAAAATTCCAGCCCAGCAACCCGGCGCATCCACCCTCCGTAGTAGGGCCACTGCGGAGGATGGGCCGTGCGCTTTCGAACTTCCGCCACGATTGAACAGACAGCAGATAAGACGGGCGCGGCGGCACTTTGTTTG